>CAILTC010000291.1 GCA_903837025.1 uncultured Bacteroidota bacterium
ATTATGAACCCATTTGTAAAACCAAGGCTTTTCGTGACGAGATCCAACTCCTCTAAGAGCCGGCCCCGTTGCTTTTGCATCCAATTTATGGCATGCCGCACAATTGGTGTTAAAAAGTTCCTTCCCTTTTATAGGGTCGCCACCTTGCGCAACCCCTGGAGTTAAAGCGGTCTTTGTAGCTGCTGGAGTTGCGGTTGCGGTTGCTGCCGGAGTCGCAACTTGCGCATAAGAAGTTAAGGATATTGCTAGCATTAAAGCCAAGCTCAAATATAATTTCCTTGAAATCGAATTATGGTTACCCACCTTTTTCATATAATAGTTATTATCTACAATGTTGATATGACTTTTTCCAGATTTTAAATATGATAAAAATCACTTTTTATTAAAATATTCGACAAAAATACACTTTAAGAACTATTCTCAAAACCCTAAAATAGTCTTAAATATAATTTATATCGATTCTAAATAGTATTGATAATTTAGTTTTACTTATTAAACACTATTTTTGCTTCAAAACGATTCAATTATGAAAATTCTAACGAAATCTAAAATTATTTTTTTCTTCCTTATATTGAGCACTTTAAGCTTCAACTTATTTGCACAAGACCAAAAAACCACCCTGAGTCAGGATCAAAAATTTGAACAATTATTAAACGAAAAGAGGAAAATTAATACTTCACTTAATACAAACGACACTTATAAAATTCAAATTTATAATGGCGGAAATGAAAACGCAAAAAAAGCATTGAATGATTTTAAACAAAACTTTACTGACATTGACGCAACAATTGTTTTCAACACACCAAATTATAAAGTATGGGTTGGTAATTTTAAAACCCGAATTGAAGCCGAAAAAAATCTAATCGAGATTAGAAAAAAATACAAAAATACCCTTTTGATAAAACCGAATAAATAAGTAATCAAAGTCTTTTAGACAATTTTACAAAACGTTTCTTTCTACACTATTAATCTAATAAAATCATATATTTCATTAGATATTACTCCATAATTACAAATTGTCAAACAACAATTTGTTTCCTGTTTAATGATAGTAATAATAACTAAAAACTTTGTTTTAATCCTTAAACGAAGTTTTTAGTTTAATTATCATTCCCTTAACATAATGATATCCATTTTTGAAATAGTATTGTATATAAAATTCAGACAAAATATACTTGCTTAATTAAACAAAAAATTAAATCTTTTATGAACGAATCAAAAATGCGATTAGTTGGCCAAACTGCATTAATAACAGGGGCAAACTCAGGAATAGGTTATGCCGTAGCCATGAATATGGCAAAAGAAGGGGCAAATATTATCATTAATTATGTAACGGACGAAGAAGCTGCCTTTGCTGCCGTTGCAAGTGCAAAATTATTAGGAAATGGGAACGTAATTGCTATAAAAGCGGATGTAAGCAAAGAAGACCAAGTGCAAGCCATGTTTGCAGAAGCAATCAGAACTTATGGTACCATAGATATATTGGTAAACAACGCTGGTTTACAAAGAGATTCCCCATTTGCGGATATGACTTTGGCGCAATGGCAATTTGTAATTGACATTAACCTAACTGGACAATTTTTGTGCAGTCGCGAAGCTGTTAGAGAATTTATAAGAAGAGGCGAAGTCCCTTATTCTAAAGCAATAGGCAAAATAATTTGCATGAGTTCTGTTCATGAAATTATACCTTGGGCTGGACATGCCAACTACGCAGCATCAAAAGGAGGAATTATGTTATTAATGAAAACAATGGCACAAGAATTAGGCCCTCAAAAAATAAGAATTAACAGCATTGGCCCAGGAGCTATTAAAACTCCAATCAACACTTCGGCATGGGATACACCCGAAGCTGAAGCCAAACTACTAAAATTAATTCCATTAAAAAGAGTTGGAGAGCCCAATGACATTGGTGATGTAGCTGTGTTTTTAGCTTCTGAAGAAGCAGATTACATTCATGGTACAACAATATATGTAGATGGCGGAATGACTTTATTTCCTGAGTTTGCAACAGGAGGATAATCTATTTGTTATTTAAAATTCTACATTTTTAAAGTAATTACATGGAAAACATAAGGCTTCAAGAAGACAAAGAAAAATGGTTAAAATGGGGTCCTTATTTAAGCGAACGCCAATGGGGAACAGTTAGAGAAGACTATAGCGAAAATGGAGATGCTTGGAATTACCTATCCCATGATGATGCTCGATCCAAAGTGTATCGATGGGGCGAAGACGGAATTGCAGGAATTAGCGATGACAAACAACGCTTATGTTTTGCACCTTCTTTTTGGAACGGACAGGATGACACATCCTAAAAGAACGATTATTCGGGCTCACCAATTCTGAAGGAAATCATGGCGAAGATGTAAAAGAACTCTATTATTATCTAGATTCTACCCCGACTCATTCTTATATGAAACATTTGTATAAGTATCCTCAACAAAAATTTCCCTATTCGGATTTAATTGACACGAATAAAAATCGTTCAAAAAAGGAATTAGAATATGAATTATTGAATACTAAATTGTTTGATGAGAACAACTATTTCGACATTTATACCGAATATGCCAAAAATGAGGAAGATGATTTATTAATTGTAATAACCATAAATAACAGAGCAAAAAAAGAAGCACCAATTTGGGTATTACCCACATTATGGTGCAGAAATTTATGGGATTTTGGTTTACTAAATGCAAAACCAACATTAGAACAAAAAGAGGATTGTATCGAGATCAATCATCCCGAACTTGGTCTTTACTACTTTTATTTTGACCCAGCCGAAAGAGTTTTATTCACCGAAAACGAATCTAAAACTATAAACTCAGAGAAGAATTCTAATTCCAGTCCTTATGTAAAAGATTTATTTCATAAAATAGTTCTTGAAAATGATTTCGATTTAATGAAAGACAAAACGAGCGGCACAAAAGTAGCTCCAATGTATCGATGTGTGGTTGAAGCAGAAAATACTATTGTTATAAAATTACGTCTGTCTAAAAATCCTTTAAAAAACCCATTATCTACTGACTTTGATTCTATATTCTCTGGTAGAAAAAAAGAAGCCGATGCTTTCTATCAAAACCTATATAAAGGGGGAAATAGTGACGAGGCATTGGTACAACGCCAAGCATTTGCTGGTATGTTATGGTCTAAACAATATTTTAATTATGATGTTACACTTTGGCTAAACGGCGACAAAGGACAGCCAGCACCGCCAGAAAACAGAAAAAAAGGGCGGAATAGCAGTTGGCAAACCTTAATTAATGAGCATATCATTTCTATGCCCGACAAATGGGAATATCCTTGGTACGCCTCTTGGGATTTGGCATTTCACTGCGTTTCTTTAGCTCTTGTCGATGTTGATTTTGCCAAAGAACAATTGATTCTGTTTCTAAAAGAACGATTTATGCGTCCCAATGGTCAGATTCCTGCCTACGAATGGAATTTTGATGATGTAAATCCGCCAGTACACGCATGGGCTTCCTTAAAAGTATTCAAGACCGATAAAGAGAAAACAGGTACGGGTGACATTCAATTCTTGAAAAAAATATTTCATAAATTGATGATTAATTTTACTTGGTGGGTGAACCAAAAAGATCAAAAAGGAAATAATATTTTCGAAGGTGGTTTTTTGGGATTAGACAATATTGGTGTTTTTAACCGAAGTAGCAGTATTCCGGGCGAGTCCATTTTAGAACAAGCAGATGGTACAGCCTGGATGGCAATGTATTGCTTGAATATGCTAGAAATAAGTCTTATAATCGCCGAAGAAGACAACGCTTATGAAGATGTAGCTTCGAAGTTTTTTGAGCATTTTATGTTGATATCCGAATCCTTAAATAAAATAAAAGAGGGACATGAAGGCATTTGGGACGAAAAAGAAGGTTTCTTTTATGACATCCTTTCCATGAATGATGGTCGTTGTATTCCGTTAAAAGTAAGATCTTTGGTTGGCTTAACTACAATTTTTGCAGCTCTGAAGATAGAAAAAGAAACCATCAAGAAATTACCTCATTTCTATAATAGGCTCATTTGGTATAAAGAATACCACGAAAGGAACTCGGATTATCAAGTGATTCATGATTTCGAAAACGGTGATGATTTATTATTATCGCTCATTCCGAAAGATCGATTGGAACGGCTTTTAGATGCTTTATTAGATGAAAATGAATTTTTATCGAAAGCAGGAATTCGTGCTTTATCCAAAATCCACGAAAATGGATACCAAATAGCAATTGACGGACAAATGTATGGAATAGATTATGAACCCGCCGAATCGCAAACCAATCTTTTTGGTGGCAACTCGAACTGGCGCGGCCCTATTTGGATGCCAATGAATTATTTGTTAATTCACTCTTTACGGATTTACGATTCGTTTTATAAGGATCGAATTAAAACAGATTTTCCGACTGGTTCAAAAAATTATTTCAACCTTAAAGACGTAGCCGATCAACTTTCCGAAAAGCTAGTGCATATTTTTCTGAAAGACGAAAACAACCAAAGACCTGTTCATGGCTTAGATCCTATTTACTCGAACAACCCCCATTTTGAAGATTTAATTCTGTTTTACGAATATTTTCATGGCGATACTGGAAGAGGCGTTGGCGCAAGCCACCAAACGGGATGGACGGGTTTAGTCTCCGAATTAATCCATCAATTGAATAAATAAAGAGATTTTACTTTTTAACAAAAACAAAGAACGCAACTCTCATTGGGTTGCTTTCTTATTTTGTGAAGATTTTGCGATGTTTTTGTTTGTAAATACAGAAGTAATTCTATGAGGTCCAAATAA
>CAILTC010000292.1 GCA_903837025.1 uncultured Bacteroidota bacterium
TAAACCGATTTACGAAAGAGTAAGAGCGTCTATCCAAAAAGTGGGTAAAGCTAAAGGTTTTCAATATGTTCTTGATGGAGCATCTCTTTTACTTGCTGACGGTCCAGACTTGACAGCTGATGTGAAAAAAGATTTAGGTTTTTAATAAAAACCTTTATAAATGAAAAAAACCGCTCATTCAACAATGTTGAATGAGCGGTTTTTTATTGTTAATAAGGCATCTGCTTTTGCCAATTTGGTATATTAATATTTCTTTTAAGGGAATCGATAAAGGTGTTTTTAATTCAGGATTTTCAAATATTATTGAATATTAATCTCAAAAGGCATTATTGCCTGAATCCCTTTTTTAGATTGAATACGTTTTATTTGTTCCATTATTTTATAGGTTTCTGTTCCAAATTCTTCTTTTATAAAGGATTCTTTAGATTTAGCAAAAGGTAAACCTAAATTTTGAAATAATTCTTTGATGCTTTTTTCATATTCAGGAAAATCTTCTGTTTTGTAATTTTTTAGTTTTACTAAACCCGCAGCATATTTTATAGCATCATCCATTCCTCCAATTTTATCGACAAGTCCAATTTTTAATGCTTCGGAACCCGACCAAACTCTTCCTTGAGCAATTGAATCTACTTGAGCAAATGTCATTTTTCTACCCTGAGCAACGTGCGCTACAAATGTTTTGTAAATATGTTCAACTCCTTCAAGTGTAATTGCTTTAAATTTTTCATCTAAAGGTAAAAACGGACTATATTCAGCTGCATTTTCATTGGTTTTTACTTGTTCGGTATGCAGTCCTATTTTTGTTGCTAATGGACTAAAATTGGGTAATATTCCAAAAACTCCTATTGAACCTGTAATAGTGTTGTTTTCAGCGAAAATTTTATTGGCATTACAAGCAATATAATAACCGCCAGAAGCGGCATAATTTCCCATTGAAACGACAACCGGTTTTATTTTTTTGGTGATTTCTATTTCTCTCCAAATCAAATCGGAAGTCAATGCATTTCCGCCAGGACTATTAATTCGGAGTACAATTGCTTTTACATCCTTGTCTTTTCTAGCTTCAATCAACGAACGACGCATTGATCCTTCGCCAATTGTATTTACATCGCCTTCGCCACTTTTTATTTCTCCTTGAGCATAAATTAGAGCAATTTTATCTTTAGAATCTTCGGCTTCAGATGTAGTTGCTATTTTTTCGGCATAATCTAAAATGCTTACTTTGTTGTAGTCTTTGTCATTTTCAACTTTCAGGATTTTTCTAATGGCGTCGTGGTACACATCCTCATAAGCTACAACATCGACTAATTTTTCGGCTTTTGCCATTTCGGGAGTTCTTGCAAGCAAGCCGTTGGCAATTTCGTTTAGTTTAGTTACAGGAATGTTTCTACTTTTTGAAATGTCAGCTGTTACAGAACTCCAAATCGAATTCAATAATGCTGAAGTTTGTTCTCTATTTGCATCACTCATTTTGTTTTCTAGGAAAGGCTCTACAGCACTTTTGTATTTTCCGTGACGTATAACTTCCATTTTTACCCCTGTTTTTTCTTGTAAATCTTTAAAAAACATGATTTCGGCGGATAATCCTTTGAAATCAAAATCGCCAACAGGATTTAAGTAGATAGTATTAGCGACAGAATTCAAATAATATTCTTTTTGTGTATACGAATTGGCATAAGCCATGACGAATTTACCTGATTTTTTGAAGTTTTCTAGTGCGTCACGTAACGCTTTTCTTTGTGCCATTCCTAATTCGGATTCGTCATTTAAAATTGAAATTCCCTTGATATCCGGATCCGTTTTTGCTTTTTCGATGGCGTTGATAACATTGAACAATCCATCATGATTGGTTTGGAATTTATTAAAATCTTTGTAAAAAATCTTTCCTCCGTAATCTTCAGTTACTTTGGACATGTCGAGTTCAATAACCGAATTATTTTTTACAGACACTTCTTCTGAATCGCCGCTAAAAATGGTGGCAATGATTATTATTCCGAAAACGAACATCATTAAAAAAACAAATAAACCAACAACGGTAGCTAATACATTTCCTAAAAATTTCATAATTATATTTTTTTTAATAAGTAGTAAAATGGGTCAATATGTTACAAAATTAAGTTTTTACACTCTGAAAATTGTTATCAACTCGATGGCAAATATAGTTCAATTCTAAAATTGTTTTAGTTAATTTGTGGTTAATATGAAATCACAACACCAGGTCGTTTTGTCCATCGGAACCAATCAAGGTAATCGTTTAGAAAACATTACTAATTGCATGCAACTCATTCATCAAGAAATTGGAACTGTTATTAAAGTTTCCTATTTGTACGAAACTCCATCTTGGGGTTTTGATAGTGATGCATTCTATAATTGCGCTTTGGTTTTACATACCTTTAGTTCGGCTCATGCTATTTTAGAAGCTGTTTTGAAGATTGAAAAACAAATGGGACGATTTCGAGGAGATTCTTTAGGCTATCAATCCCGAATTATAGATATTGATTTGATCACTTTTGATAAAGCGATTATAGATACTGAAAAGCTTCAAATTCCACATCCTTTAATGCAAAATAGAAATTTTGTTTTGTTACCTATGAAGGATTTGAATTTAGATTGGAAACATCCCATTTTGCAAAATAAAATAACCGAATTACTTGCAATTTCTCCAGATGATAGCATTTGTACTTTAGTTCGTAAATTAGAAAATCCATTGGATAAAATCCCTTTGGAAAAGTTTAATTATATTGCTTTTGAAGGGAATATTGGAGCAGGAAAAACAAGCTTAGCCATAAGATTCGCTGAAGATTTTAATGCCAAAGGCGTTTTAGAACGTTTTGCTGATAATCCGTTTCTACCCAAGTTTTATGAAGACCAAAATCGGTATGCTTTTCCGCTAGAAATGTCATTTCTTGCCGATAGATACAAGCAATTATCCGATGATTTGGCGCAATTCGATTTGTTTAAGGATTTTATAGTTGCCGATTATCATATTTTTAAATCTTTAATTTTTGCCAAAATAACCCTTAGCGAAGATGAATATCGGTTGTACAGAACGCTGTTTGATATTGTTTATAGAGAAATGCCAAAACCAGATTTATATATTTATTTATACCAAAATTCAGAACGTTTGTTGCAGAATATCAAGAAAAGAGGACGAAGCTATGAACAAAAAATTCCTGCAGATTATTTAGATAAAATCAATAATGGTTATCTAGATTATATCAAATCGCAAACGGAATTGAATGTTTTGATAATTGATGTTTCCGATCGTGATTTCGTAAAAAACCAGACGGACTATCTTTATATTTTGGATGAAATACAAAAGAAGATTACTTAAAATTTATCTTTTTAGCGAAAAGTGACCTTTTATTTCAGGTTTTCCATTCCTTAAATTTAATACAAACCAATAATCATCTGCCGGTAAAATGGAATTGTTATATGTTCCGTCCCATTTTGATTTTGTTGTATTTAACTGAGTAATGAGCTTTCCATAACGGTCATAAATAGTAACAACAGCATCTGGATAATTAGTTAATCCTTCGATTTCCCAATAATCATTGTAATTGTCGTTGTTTGGAGTGAAAAAATGAGGGGCAATTATCACTACAAAATCTTCTGCTACATAGTTGCAACTATTTACTTCTCTGACTGATGCTATTTGAAGTCCAGCTGGTGAATTTTCAAAAATATTCGATAGTTGATAGTTTATACCATCTATTGAATATTCATAATAAATCTCAGGATTTTTCAAAATTATCTTTACAGTTGTTCCTTCAACTGTTACTGATTCTATTATAGGAGCTGGATTTTCTATGACTGTTATTGTTTTTCTAACAGTACAACTTTCGGGTGCTGCTCGTGTTATATCTACTGAATATATGCCTGCTTTAGAAATTTCGATTGTTTGTGATTGCTCTCCAGTAGACCATAAATAGGTCATGCCTATTTCTGAAATTTTAGCATCAATGAATATTTTTTTCGATTTACATATAACTAGTTTTTCGTCTGGAATAATAGGTAGTTTATACACCACGACTTCTATTAGAACACGTGTTCCCGTCGTGCAATTATTATTTACAGCCTCTACATAGAATGTTGTGTTTTTGTCAACATCTCTTGTTATACTTGTCCCTACTGCAATCAGGTTACCGCCAGTTGGTTCACTATACCAATATATTGTTCCTTCGTTTGTTTTTGCATCAATGGTTACGCTCCCTGGTCCGCATAAAGTGAACCTTGAATTGGTTGTTGTTATTATGGGGATATTATATATAGTAGCAGTAATCAGCGTTCTTGTTGAATATTCTTTACATAAACCATATTCTGTATCTATATAATAAGTTGTGGTTTTTGAAATATTGGGAGTAGTAAATGAAGCTCCTGTTGCAATCGGGTTACCGCCTATTTCATTTTCAAACCAATTAATCGTTCCTAAATTAGAGGTTGCTTGTAAAGTTAAATTTCCCGAACCACAGGTTGCGGATTCAATTGTACTTGTAATTTGAGGTATTGTAATTGAGGTGCTTGTTGCTATATGTATCTCAGGATCACCAGGCATTCCTCCGTATTCTACTATAAATCCGTTAGCTTGTTGTGAACCTTTATAGGAATTTCCAGTACCATTTATATCATTCCAAGTTCCTTTAATTCCGGTTCCAATATTGTCAATAATAATGGCATAATTTTCATTATTTCCCAAGTTGTCTGGTTCGTAATAGGGAATTCCTTGATACCAATTTGTACTACTTCTATTCCAATTGACGTAATTTGGTGTTGAGCCGGTGCTACGAGGATTTGATATATAAAGACCTACAGTCATTGTAGATTGAAGATTATAAAAAAATTGAGTTCCTTTTTCGGGGCCAGTCATCCAATTCCAAACCCCTTCTTTTTTTAAATCAGATCCGCCAATCCAACCGCCTCCAATTTTTGTTTGTTGTGTTGCTGCTAGTTGGTTTTCATCAGCAGATAAAATGGTTACTAAATAACCTTGTAAACCATTATATTTTCTTGCGTTTGCTAAGTTATTTGCATCACTCCAATTAATTACTATATCTGGAGAATCTCCACTTGGTACATATTCATAATAATGTTGATTTGATGGCAAGTAACTGAGTTTATCGGTACTTATAGAAAAGGTTCTATTTCCTGTTGGTTTATTTGATGAATTTGTATAAACGACATCTTTTATTGCTTTAATAAAATCAATGTAAGTAACGAGTTGTCCTGGTATTGAGCTTGTGAGTGTAAGTCTTCCTGTGTCTAAATCCCAGAGAGAATTTATTGTAGGGTGTGACCCCGTTAACGTTAATAAGTCTTGTGAATCATTATAACCAGTAGAAATTTGGATATAAATGGCATCGGTACTTATATTATTTGGATCTGTGATTGTGATATCGGTCACAATATTCATGGAAGTATGTGGACAATACACTTGATCTCCTGTAGCGA
>CAILTC010000293.1 GCA_903837025.1 uncultured Bacteroidota bacterium
AGAAAATGGCTTGACTACATAAAGATTAGCACCTAAAGAAAGTCCTTTTTCGATGTCTTTTTCTTTGTTTTTTGCTGATAAGAAAATGACTTTGCAATGATTTAATCTTTCGTCTTTTTTTATTTGCTCCAATGTGGCAAATCCATCTACCATTGGCATCATTACGTCAAGAATTATAACATCCGGGAGCTGATTTTCCAGAATATCCAAAGCTTCTTGTCCGTCACGGGCAATAAAAACTTCAAAATTGTTCTTTTTGAAGGTATATTCCAATGACATTAAAATGTTGGGCTCGTCATCTACGATTAGAATTTTCTTCATTTTTTAATTATTTTCAGTTGTATTATAATTGGGTAAGGTAAATATAAAAGTGGCCCCGTTTTCTTCCGTGTTTTCAACCCAAATTCGCCCTTTATGATGTTCTATAATTTGCTTACATATTGCTAATCCTAATCCGCTTCCGATTGGTTTTTTTACGTTTTGGTTTCGAGATTGATAGAATTTATCAAAAACAACTTCAAAATCTTCTTTCTTAATTCCTTTGCCATTATTGTAGATTTGAACTTTTATATCTTGTTTGTTTCCTTTGGTGCTAATGGTAATCTGCCCGTCTGTTTCTGGGCAAAACTTTATAGCATTTGATAACAAATTATGCAAAACTTGAATAATGCGTTCTTCGTCATAAAAAGCTTTTATTTCCTTTGATTTATCTTTAAAATCAATTGTAATATTTTTGTTTTTTATCAATTGGTTTAAAGATTCTAAAGTGTTGTTTATTGTTTTTGAAATGTTATTTCTCGACACATAAATTTTTTGTTTTCCTGTTTCAAATTTTTCCAAATCCAATATTTTGTCGATTAATCGATTTAAACGGTCCGATTCGGAGATGATATTTTTTAGAAATTGTTGTCGCAATTCATCTGGAATATCTTGGTCATCATGAAGGATTTCGCTTGCGGCTCTAATGGCTGTAATAGGCGTTCTTAATTCATGGGTTACGGTGTCTAGAAATTCATCTTTTTGAAGATCTTTATTAATCAGTTCTTGGTTGGCATTTTTTAGCTGTTCCGATATTTTTTTTAATTCGTTTGATGTTTCTGTTAATTCTTTATTTACGATAATATTTTCTTTCGATTCTTCCAAGATTCTTAAAACTTCGGGTAACGAAATTTCATCTTCTTTAATTACGCTAGATATTAGTATTTTGGCGGAAGCCGTACCAATGTGTCCTGTTAATAAATTCTCGGCAAATTTTATAAATCGAGCATCGGCCATAGTTGTGTTTTTGTCGATATTGTATTTTAATTTAAAGATCGATAAGGCTCTTTTTGTTCTTTCTTCGCCAAGAAAGCGCTGTAAAACTTTTTGAATGTCTGAGATGTAGGCAGTTCCTTTCCATACAAAAGCGTCTTCGTGATTGGTGATGTATTTATCTATATCAACAAACATTTCGGCATAATTGCGTTCTCTATAATTTCCTTTGAAACTTACAGAAATAGCAAAATAGCTCATTGCATTGAAAAATATACTCCAGAAAAAGGCATGTGGAATGGGTTGTAAATAATCCAATCCAAAAAGTTGAAAAGGTTTCAATAAGCTTATTCCCCACGGTCCTTCTTGAATAAATAAACTAGCCGATTTTGTTATACCAATTGCATAAGGAATCAATAGGGTGTAGAATGAGATTAAAAAACCAAGTATAATTCCGATTGCTGCTCCTTTTTGAGATCCTCTTCGCCAAAACAAAGCACCAAAAAAGGAAGGGGCTAATTGTGCAATAACAACAAAAGAGACCAATCCAATAGAGACTAAGGAATAATCTAAAATGAAAATTCTATAAATGGCATACGCTATTATGATGAGTGAAAATATTCCTATTTTTCTGCTATTTAAGATGCGTTTACTGTTTTTTTCTGGAGATATGTTTTTAAGCGATCCAATAAAACCATAAGGAATTAATAGATTGTTGCTTAGCATGATTGATAAGGCAATAGACGAAACTACAATCATTGATATTGCTGCCGAAAATCCTCCAAGAAAAACTAAAATGGTTAATAAATTGTTGTTGAAAAACTGTGGAATCAACAACGAATAGGTGTCGGAATTGAGTCCTTTTCCCTGAAAAAGGATGTTTCCTCCCCAAGCAATTGGGAATACAAAAATATTGAATAACAATAAATACAATGGAAACAACCAGGTAGCCGTTTTGATGTGTGACTCTTTGTTATTTTCTATAATTGCTGTGTGAAATTGCCTTGGCAAAAGAAAAATGGCAAACATTGAGAGGATGCAAAGAAAATACCAATTCATCCCATTTGTAATGCCACCTACAGTATTTTTTTTTGCAAAACCTTCAATGACAGAAGCCTTGGCGTAAATATCACCAAATCCATCATATACAAAGTAAGTTACGTAAACGCCAATAATAAGAAAGAATACCAATTTCAGAATTGATTCCATGGCAACAGCAGTAACTATTCCGCGTCTTTTTTCAGAAGCATCTACATATCTTGTGCCATAATAGGAAGCGAATAATGCCAATGCAAGGCATACGTAAGTGGTGGTGTCAGTGAATATATTCGAACTTGATTGTGTTTTTGTTACAATATGAAAAGTGTCGGATATAGATTTTAATTGTAATGAAATATAAGGAACAATCCCTACGATGCAAATTATCGTAACTAAGGCACCCAGAAATCTACTGTTTCCGTAGCGTAGAGAGATAAAATCAGCAATGCTGGAGATTTTATTGACTCTTGAAATACGGATGATTTTTTTTAGTATAATCAACCAAGTAGGGGCAATTAATACGGGCCCTAAATAGATGGGCAAATAACTTAATCCTGAATTTGCGGCTAAACCAATACTCCCGTAATAAGTCCATGCGGTGCAATAAACCGCTAAAGAAAAGGAATATATATACGGATTGTTTGTCCATTTTGAATGGCTTCTTTTCTCAGCCCAATGGGCGATGTAAAAAAGAATAGATAAATAGATTCCCAAAATCGCTAAAAGACCAATGCTACTCATAATATTTTTTTATGATTAGAAAGGTAATACCAATGGAGAATAACCATGCCGAAAAGATGTAGATATAGATAATAGGTAAACCTAAAAGAGGTTTAGAACTATCAAACAATAGCAAAAGCGGAAGATTCAACGCTAATAAAAGTAGCATTGAAAGGATTATCAGTTTTTGTTCGTGTCTTTTTTTCATCTGGAAATAAAATATACAATCTCTACAAAAAATGCAGAGATTGTTTATTTTGAATTATAATTATAATTAATTTTTAGATTCGTCATATTCTCCCATAAGGGCATAATATCCGAAAGTTCCTAATCCTATAACGATTAGCGGTGTAAGTACAAATAGGATAATGATACCAAATACTAAATCCTCTTGTTTTCCAGATGCGAATTTAGGCAACCCAAATTGGAAGATGCAAAAATAGGCGGCAGCTATTGCTAATGCTATCCAAACCATTCCTAAAGCTCTTTTTAATTGTTCCATGTTATTAGTTTTTTAAACGTGAGTGTTTTTATTTTTATTTTTGATGTAAACCATTCCAACTAAGAAACATATAGCAGCAATGATTATTGGATACCAAAGACCTTCTAGATAAAACTCAGAATCTCCAGCGTTTTTGCCATTGATTACTAAGTAGGTTGAAATAGCAGGAAGTAGTCCTCCAAATATACCGTTACCAATGTGGTATGGTAATGACATCGAAGTATATCTAATTCTAGCAGGGAACATTTCTACTAAGAAAGCGGCGATTGGTCCGTAAACCATAGTTACAAATATAACCTGAATAAATACTAAGAATATTAATGACCATCTTGTTTCGTTGGTGATCATTTTTACTATTGCTACATTAGGTTTTGCGCTAATTCCATCTATGTGAGATTTGTTTTTTGCTTCACCGCCTTTGAATTGATTTAATGCTAATGTTTTTAAAGTATCAACTTTCTCCGGTTTTTCTCCTTTTTTAAGGTCGTTTTTGATTTTAACAACGTTGTGAATAACAATTCCAGCTTTGTCTTTTGAGTCATATTTTATCCAATTTTCATTTTTTGCATTTGCTTTAGCGTCATAAGCAACTTCTTTGGCTAAATACAAAGTGTCGGTTTTTGTAAAATGATATTTGGCACCGCTTGTGAATAATGAATCTGATTTTAAATCAACAAAAACTTTTGTTTTCTTGATGCTTGGATCTTTTTTGTCTGCTTCTGTTTTTATAGTTGCTACTTTAGTACCAATCACTTTGCAGCTGTCTAAAAGCATTGCGTTTCCGCCGGCTTTCATAGCTTTAACATCAGTAAGATTGTACATGCTTCTGTATATAGGTCGGTAACAAATAACAGCAATAAGCATACCGGCCATCATAATGTATTTTCTACCCACTTTATCACTTAACCAACCGAAAAATACAAAAAATGGTGTTCCAAGAATCAAAGCAATTCCAAGTAAAGTATCAACTTGTGAAGAATCTACAGCCATTACAGTTTTCATAAAACTCATGGCGTAAAATTGACCTGTGTACCAAACAACACCTTGTCCCATAGTTGCTCCGAATAAAGCCAACAAAACAAATTTGTAGTTGTAACGATTTCCAAAACTTTCTTTTAAAGGATTTGTACTTGTTTTCCCTTCGCTTTTGGCTTTGGCAAAAACAGGTGATTCATCCATATTTTTTCGAATCAAATACGAAACCCCAACCATTATGATAGAAACCCAAAACGGTACTCTCCAACCCCAAAGGTCAAATTGTTCAGGAGTAAGTAAATTTCTTGTGGCTAGAATGACCATCAATGAAATGAATAAACCTACTGTTGCGGTAGTTTGTATCCAAGAAGTCCAATACCCTCTTTGTCCTACGGGAGCATGTTCGGCTACATAAGTTGCAGCGCCTCCATATTCTCCACCAAGAGCAAGACCTTGAAGCATTCTTAATAGCAAGACTAATAAAGGGGCAAAAAATCCAATGGTTTCGTAACTTGGAATACATCCAATGAGAAACGTGGCTCCACCCATTAGTAATAAAGTAACCATAAAGGTATATTTTCTACCAATTAAATCGCCTAATCTACCGAAGAAAAGAGCCCCGAATGGGCGAACTACAAATCCTACGGCAAAGGTGGCCAAGGTGGCTAAGAATGCTGCTGTTGGATTGTCAGCAGGGAAAAATTTAGTTGAAATTACAACGGCTAAACTCCCGAAAATATAGAAATCATACCATTCGATCATTGTTCCCATTGAGGAGGCAGAAATTACTTTCCAGATGCCTTTTGTTGATTTTGTACTCATAAAATGTGGTTTTTTGGTTTGTTAATTATTAGAAGGTGTAGACACATGAAACCATGGTTCTGAAATTAGATACGTCTTTTTTGTTTGTAGTGGCTTTTCCGAATAAATCACCATCTCCCCATGTAGTAGCGGTGTATTCTAACTCTGGAGAAACTCTAAATTTATTTTTCTTGAAATCTATTCTTGCAGAAGTTCTCCATACATTATCAACGACTCTTGTTGCTGATAATCCTCTTCCGTATACTTGTGCTAAAGTACCAGCAGCAGTTCCTGCTCCATTGTTTTTTGTTGTGCCAAAGAAAATACCAGGCGCAATTGTTTTTCCGTTACTAGCGATATCAAGCCACATTGCGGTTGTTTTTGTAGGATCGTAAGATTGAATTCCTGCAACTGTGTTTCCGGTAAATCCACCAAGCATTACTAGGTTATTCAAGTTACCGCCAGAAATGCCATAAGCTTTAATGATGATGTCATCATTTGCATATTTTCCATAAGCAAAAACAGATGAACTATTTAATTTTTCTGAAGATACTAGTTTTGGTGATCCGGCTATTGCTACGTTATCTGTAAGTGGTTGTAGTGATTTGTATTCAAAACCAGCCCCTAAAAATAAATTTTTCCCTTTGTATTGTAATTGGGCATTAATTGTTGGTAATGCACTATTTATTGTAGCTGCATTTGCAACTGTACCCGTAACAGCTGCGGAAGCAAATTCTCTTTCTTTGTATAAAGTGGCCGTTACAGATAGTTCTTTTGTAAAGGATTGTTTTAATTTAGCTTGAGTTGCCCATCCAAAAGGGTTAAATAGAATCCCTGTGTTAAAATTAGCTACACCAGGAAAACACTCTGGAATAAAAGTTGGGTACCATGTTTGCCCTAAAGTTAAGGATGTTTTAGACCAGTCCATATTTACATAAGCGTGACGCAAACGAAGCATTCCTATAGATGACCCTTCAATATTTCCATAAAAATCACCTTCAAGAGTTCCACTCATTTTGGCTCCCCAAACATCAGGTCCTTTTACTTTTACACCAAGTCTAGAAGTTACAGCTAAAAAATTAGATTGGCTTACTGCATTTAGATCTTTACCATTTGCGTCTTTTGCAACATCTAAAGGATAAAGATTTAACTGATCTTCTCGAGCCATTGCAGATTTACGAGAGTCAAAAATATAGTCTGTTCTTACAAAACCATATACAGACACGCTGTAGTCATTTGCTGGGGTTGCTGGGGTGGTTTGGGAAAATCCATTTAGTGAAGCGAGGCCTGCTAAAAGTAATAAATAACTTTTTTTCATAATAAATTAATTTTGGTTAGTGAAAATGGTTAGTTTCAACACTGCCAAATTCTAATTTTTATTTGATAAAAAAAATAATTATATATTTTTATGTAAACCACTATAGCTAGTCTTTGAATCGCTCCCATTTTATCAACATAAACTTGTCGCCAAGTTCCGTTATTATCATACCAGCTCCTGATAATAAATCTTTATTTTTTAAGTGTTCTACTAGTTCCAAATGATTGAATATCTTGTAGGTAGGGTGGTAATTGGCATGAGAAGGTTTCTTGATATTGAAGGTTTTTACCCAATTGCTAATAGTAACATGTGAAACCCCAATAATGCGTTCTATTTCGCGATAGCTCAGCCCTTCTAAATATAGTTGTAAAGCCTTGGTAACATAGTAATCATCAATCTTTTTTCCAATTTTATTAACCGTAAAAAAATAGTTACATTTTTTGCATAAATACCTTTGTTTGCTATTGATAATGCCGCTTTTTGTGATGTGATTACTTTGGCATTTTGGACAGGCTAAAATCTCCATATATATAAATTTTGCATAAATATAGTAAATTAGCAATTATAAAAAACAGTATTTCATAAAAAAACAAAGAATTTTTTATTGAGTCCTTAATTTTATTGAAATAAAGATATGAATTCCTTTAAATAGTGTACTTATTGGATGACTATCTAAGATTAATAAATCGCATAATCTAAAAAACAGATTTTTTTACTTAAGTAGGATATTACTGTTTTTTTTGTGTTTGGATTTGTGAAGTAATGATAAAACATCTTTAATTTATACGTCTGTTTTGCGGTAAAGTGACTATGTAATTTATGGTGCTTTAATTCTAGTGGTTGTTTAAACAGGTAAAATAGGGTGTGTGGCTATTGATCAGTTTTTTGGAATTATTTTTTTTAGGCTAATGTTTCGCTTTTTCGTGGCAAATAAAATTTCAAATATCTTAGCAGGCGAGGTTGTAAATTTTAAATGATTTCAATAGATAAGATAATACGTTTTGATGCTTTTGCTATTTTTACGATGCTTTTTCAATAAATTTTAAAATTAAATTTTCGTATTAAATTACTTTTAATCAATCTATATGGAGAAAAATAAGAGTTGTAAATACAAGTATTCAAAAGTAATTATTAAAAAAAAGTTGCATGAAATATAAAATAGTAGTAATTTTGCAACCTCTTAAAAGGTCCTATAGCTCATTCGGTTAGAGCAACTGACTCATAATCAGTAGGTGCTTGGTTCGATTCCAAGTGGGACCACCACAAAACCCTTATAAAACATGTTTTTGTAAGGGTTTTTTTTATTTGTAACGAATGTTATTGTATTTCAGCGATTAAAGTATTTATTTCGTCGATGATTTTATTGTTTGATAATAAAAAAATATTAAATTTACACGCACTATTCTTTAGTTTTATGAGTTATAGATCATTAAGGGTTAGTTGTTGTTTTGCGAAATTGATTTATTTCTTTAAATAAATATGAAAACTATTAATAATAGGTTTTTTTTTATATTAATATTCCTTTTTGGGGTGTTGGGTGCTTTCTCGGCTCCATCTCCGCCAATGCCAACAGGTAAAAAAGCGCCACCGCCGCCAGGATTATCTATTGATGAAAATCTTTATTTGGTTTTTATACTAGCGCTATTGTTTGGGATTTATACCATTTATAAATATCAATTAAAAACAAAAACTCCAATTTGAATTGGAGTTTTTTTATGGATGTAAATTCATTCTATTTATTAGAATATAAACGAGATACATATTTTCCAATAACATCAAATTCAAGGTTTACTTTTGTTCCGATTTCGAAATTTTTAAAATTAGTGTGTTCATAAGTATAGGGAATAATAGCGACGCTAAATTCATTTTTTCTTGAATCTACAACAGTCAAACTCACTCCGTTTACGGTTATTGATCCTTTTTCGATGGTTATGTTTTCGAGTTTTGAGTCGTATTCAAAAGTATATAGCCAACTTCCATTGGTTTCCTTTGCAAGAACACAATTCCCAACTTGGTCCACATGACCTTGTACTATATGTCCGTCTAATCGATCGCCCAATTTCATGGCTCTTTCAAGATTGACAATATCTCCAGTTTGCCAATAGGAGATGTTTGTTTTTTTTATTGTTTCTCCAATAGCCGTGACGGTATAAAGGTTGTTGTTTATTGAAACTACAGTCAAGCAAATACCGTTGTGTGCAACACTTTGATCTATTTTGAGTTCGTTAGTAATAGACGAGTCAATTGTTATGTGAACATTGTCTTTGTCTTTTTTTATTTCTTGTATCGTGCCAAGTGATTCTATAATTCCTGTAAACATTTCTTATTTTATTTTACTAAATTTGCACTTCAAAATTAGCAATAAATAATTTGAGGTTATGATAAAAAATGCAGAAAATATAATCGTAGGGATTTCGATTGGAGATTTAAACGGTATTGGAAGCGAAGTTGTTCTAAAAACGTTCGAAGATTCTCGAATGCTAGAATTGTGTACACCTGTTATTTTTGCTAATGTAAAAATACTTTCATTCGTAAAAAAAAGTTTTGAATCTACCTCGATGCTTCACGGAATTGATCGATTAGACCAAATTGTTTTAGGTAAAATAAATGTTTTGAACGTTTGGAATGAAGGGGTGGACTTGAATTTTGGAGTAAACGACGATAAAGTGGGGAAATATGCGATAAAATCATTTGTTGCTGCTACAAAAGCGCTCAAGGAAGGTCTTGTGGATGTGCTAGTTACGGCTCCAATAAATAAATACAACATACAATCGGAAACGTTTAAATTCCCCGGACATACGGATTATTTAGATCAAGAATTAGAAGGAAATGCACTCATGCTGATGGTTCAAGACAATCTTAGAGTTGGTTTATTAACGGATCATATACCTTTAAATGAAGTTGCATCTCATCTTACCGAAGAGTTGATTCGAAAAAAGATTGAAACAATTAAACAGTCGTTAATACAGGATTTTAGTATTAACAAACCAAAAATAGCTGTTTTAGGGCTTAATCCACATTGTGGAGACGGAGGGGTTATTGGGACTGAAGATGATGCGATATTAAAACCTGCTTTGAAAAAAATATTTGAAAAAGGAACATTAGTATTTGGTCCTTTTGCTGCTGATGGGTTTTTTGGAAGCAATCAATATGAGAAATATGACGCAGTTATTGCGACTTATCACGATCAAGGATTAATTCCATTTAAAACATTGTCGTTTGGAAACGGAGTAAATTACACGGCAGGCTTAAATAAAGTTAGAACTTCGCCAGATCATGGTACGGCTTATGATATAGCTGGTAAAGGAATAGCGGATTATAATTCATTTAAAGAGGCTGTTTATCTTGCAATTGACATCTATAATTCAAGAAATCAATATGCGGAAATAAGCGAAAAACCCTTGAAAATAAAAGAAAAACAGTCTTAAATAAAAAAAGATAAATAACATTATTAAATTTACAATAATTTTATATCTTTGCACTCCCGAAGTTTAGGGCAAATTGTTGTTGAAATGAATAAGATAAAAGAATTTTTAATTCCTTTCATAGGATTAAAGCCAGGAAAACATCATTTTGAATATCAAATAAGTAATGCGTTCTTTGAAATCTTTGATTACCATGAATTTAATGATTCAAATATCAAAGTAAATGTAGTTTTAGAGAAAAAAAGCACGATGTTAGAGCTAGCTTTCAAACATAAAGGAACTGTAAATGTTCCTTGTGATATGACAAACGAAGAGTTTGATTTGCCAATAAAAGGTAATATGAAATTGATTGTGCGTTTTGGAGATGTTTTTAATAATGATAACGAAGAGTTACTCATTTTGCCACACGGAGAATTTCAAATAGATATTGCACAATATGTATATGAAATGATAGTGCTTTCAGTTCCTTTAAGACGAATTCATCCAGGGATTAAAGACGGAAGTTTGAAAACGGAAGCGTTGGCAAAGCTAAAAGAATTGACATTAGAAGAGCAAAAACAAGAGAATAAAAAAGAACAAAAAGAAGACAATATTGACCCTCGTTGGGACAAATTAAAGCAACTATTAACGGATAAATAATATAGTAAAATGGCA
>CAILTC010000294.1 GCA_903837025.1 uncultured Bacteroidota bacterium
AGCCGAAGCTCCTGCTTTAGCAAAAATTAGTGCTGGAAGAATAAAAGGAGAAAAATACCATGCTTGGTTAGAAAGAAAACCTATTCAACTTACCATTTTTGCTTTAATTGCTATACTAATTGGTGGTGTTATTCAAATTGTACCAACAATTATGATAAAATCAAATATTCCAACTATTGCAAGTGTAAAACCCTATTCACCACTCGAATTACAAGGTCGTGATTTATACATTCGTGAAGGATGTGTGGGTTGTCACTCTCAGTCCGTTCGTCCTTTCCGTAGTGAGGTAGAACGTTATGGTCCTCAATCAAAAGCTGGAGAATTTGTTTACGATCACCCATTCCTTTGGGGGTCAAAACGTACCGGTCCAGATTTGTTAAGAGTTGGTGGGAAATACAATGATAACTGGCATTTCAATCACTTCTGGAGTCCACAAAGTATTTCTGCAGGTTCTATTATGCCTGCTTATAAATGGTTATTTGATAATGAACCAATGGATATTTCATTGACCGAAAAGAAAATGAAAGCCATGCAAACCCTTGGTGTTCCTTATACTGACGAACAAATTGCTAATGGAAATAAAGATTTAAGAGCTCAAGCAATTAAAATTGAAGAAAGCCTTAAAAATGATCCTGACTTTGTAAAAAGTTATGATAATAGCAAGAAAAAAGCACTAGCTAAAGGAGAAAAATTTGTTCCAATGAACGAAAGAGAAATTGTAGCTCTTATTGCTTATATTCAACGTTTAGGAACTGATATTAAAGTAAAAGATAACAGTAAAAAATAAGACTTATGTTCGAACAAATAAAACATAATCTAGAAACTATCGAAGGAATCGAGACTTATCCTATCACAGCTTTATTGATTTTCTTTACCTTTTTTGTGGGGCTTGGCTTATGGGCTTTTCTATACAAGAAAGAGAAAATGGATGAAATGAGTCAAATTCCATTGAACGATGAATAAATTATTAATTATTTAATCATTGTATAAAACAAATAATAAATTTTTTCCAATCTCGACACTCTCTTCTTGGAGAAGGTCGGTAAAAGGAAACTAAAAAAATATAAAAATGAAAAAATTAATCCCATCATACATAAGAGTTCTTGTTATTTTCTTTGCTGTTTTTGGTGCAATGGAATATTTTATTGACTCTGGAAACCAACCGGCTTTTATAAAATATCCTATGGTTTCACTGTTCTTATTCGTGTTTCTTTTCCTTTTAATAGCAATTGAAATTACGGTGAATGCTGTTGATACGATTACATATCAATTGCTTACCGAAGAGCAAAAAGCAAAACTTGGAGAAGCTGATGCTGTGAGTTTTAAAGAAAGCCAATGGTTTAAAAACCTAATGAAAGCTTTGACAAAATCAGAACCAATCGAAAATGAAGGACAGTTATTGTTAGATCATGATTATGATGGTATCAAGGAATTAGACAATAATTTACCACCATGGTGGGTTTATTTATTCTATGCTTGTATCCTTTTTGGAGTTGTTTATTTTCTTCGATTTGAGGTTTTTGGAGGAGATAATCAAGAAGCGGAACTTAAAAACGAAATGGCTCAAGCCAAAGTTGAAGTGGCTGAATATATGAAAAATGCGCCTGATTTGATGGATGAGAAAACAGTAACTTTATTGACAAGTCCAGCGGATTTAGCAATAGGGAAAACAATTTTTATGACGAATTGTGTGGCTTGTCACAGAGCCGATGCAGGGGGTCAAATTGGTCCAAATTTAACGGATGATCACTGGATTTTAGGTGGTGGAATCAAAAATGTTTTTCATACTATTACAAATGGTGGTCGTGACGGAAAAGGAATGATTGCTTGGGCTAAAAATGGTTTAAAACCAAAAGATATTCAGCATGTTGCCAGTTATGTTTTGTCTTTACACGGAAGTAATCCTGTAAATCCGAAAGCACCAGATGGTGATATTTGGGTAGATCCAACTGCTAGTAAAACTGCAGCAGCTCCAGCAGCAAAAACAGATGTTGCACCTGTAAAAAAATAATAAACCATAAGAATATAAACTTGCAGATCCTGAATTATTTCAGGATTTGTTTTTTACATAATCATTTAGAAATGTAATTAAATTTGATAGAATAGATTTTGTATAAAAATCATATCTTTTTAAAGTAATGTAACATATGTTTCAAAGAAAATAAATTCAAAGCTTTAATTTTATACTTTCAAATTTTTAAAATTTTAACAATGTCAAAAATTCCAGACGAAGCTTTTAGAGATACCATCGGAACCATAGATGAAAAAGGGAACAGAAAATTCGTGTTTCCTAAAAAACCATCAGGTGCGTTTTATGACTATAGAAAATGGGTAAGTTACTTCTTGCTTATTATTCTTATCGCCAATCCATTTATAAAGATTAATGGGAATCAGTTTATGATGTTCAACGTTTTAGAACGTCGTTTTAATATTTTTGGATTTCCGTTTTGGCCACAAGATTTCTACCTTTTTGTGCTTTTTATGATTGTTGGAGTCGTTTTCGTCATTCTATTTACGGTTATTTTCGGACGTATATTTTGCGGATGGATTTGCCCTCAGACGATATTTCTCGAAATGGTTTTTCGACGTATAGAATATTTAATCGAAGGCGATCGTGGCGCTCAAATTCGATTAGCAAAACAAGGTTGGGATACTGAGAAAATACTAAAAAAATCTTTGAAATGGTTTGTCTTCTTGATAATTTCTTTTTTTATCGCCAATGTTTTTCTTGCCTATCTTATAGGAAGTGATGAATTGATACAGATGGTTGAAGATGGTCCAAGTAGTCACGGGAGTACTTTAATCTCATTGTCTATTTTTACTGGAGTTTTCTATTTTATTTTCACTTGGTTTAGGGAGCAGGTGTGTATTATCGCTTGTCCTTACGGAAGATTGCAAGGGGTTTTGTTAGACAATAAATCGATTAATGTTGCTTATGATTTTGTTCGTGGAGAAAAAAAATTAGGCAGAGCCAAATTTAATAAACAAGAAGATCGAGAATCCTCCGGAAAAGGGGATTGTATTGATTGTAAACAATGCGTACATGTTTGCCCAACGGGTATCGACATTCGAAACGGGACTCAACTCGAATGTATAAATTGTACGGCTTGTATTGATGAATGCGATTCGATTATGGTTGGTGTTGGTTTGCCTAAAGGACTTATTCGTTATGCCTCGGAAGATGAAATTGAGAAAAATTCCAAATTCAAATTTACTGCAAGAATGAAAGGCTATAGTGCTGTTTTATTTGTTCTTGTTGGTGTTCTTGTGGGTCTATTGTTTTTACGCACCGAAGTCGAAGCTAGCTTTTTGAGATTACCAGGGCAATTGTTTCAACATAAAGGAGACAACATCAGTAATATCTATACTTTTAAAATTATTAATAAAACCAATAATGATTTTAATGCTATTCATTTTAAATTAGAGGGAATCAAAGGAACCTTAAAAGTGGTTGGTCAACAAGAATTAAAAGTACCTAAACAAGGTATGAAAAGTGGAACTATATTTATAGAAATCAATCAAAATTTGTTAGAAAGTGATAAAACAAAATTGAAAATTGATGTTTATGATGGTAATAAAAAAATAGAAACCAGTAAAACTAGTTTTTTAAGTCCGCGAAGTTTTGACTAACTTTAAGCTTTTAAAATAATAAAATAAATTATATGAAAATTAATTGGGGAACAGGTGTTGTAATTGCTTTTGCATTATTTATAACATTCATTTTATATTTTGTTTTTAAAGTGCAAACAAATTCTAAATACGACAATGAATTAGTCGTTCCTGAATATTATAAACACGATGCTCATTTTGGAGATGAAATGGTAAGAGTTCAAAACGCACAAGATTTAGCCCAAAAGCCTGTAATAACAAATGCTTCCGAGGGTGTTACTATTGTTTTTCCTGAAGTTTTTGTTCCAAAAGAGATCAAAGGAAATGTTTCATTGTATCGATCTTCTAGTGAGAAACTTGATTTTTCGGTACCTATTTCACTTTCAAGTTCGTCATTACTTATTCCTAAAGATAAG
>CAILTC010000295.1 GCA_903837025.1 uncultured Bacteroidota bacterium
AAGGATGTGATATTCCAAAATTACCGCAGATACCCGAATTGGCTGCCGTTTAATCTAGGGCTCTGATCGGTTACATCACGTATCAGTATTTTTGATGTAGCAATTAAATTAAAAAAAAATAATAAATTGAGTATCAGAGCTATTTATTACGGAATGCTGTTTTTATACTCATTAGATATTATTGAATTTGAAGCACCTTACCTAATTTTAAAATGTTAAAACTGAAACGACTATACAGTGAACCTGAGTTATTTGAGCCAATTAATTTTCGTAATGGCATCAATTTTATTTTCGGTGAAACTAATGAATCATCCGTAAAAACTAATGGCGTGGGCAAATCACTGTCTATTGAATTTTTAAGCTATTGCCTATTAAAGAAATTTTCCGATAGTCGTGTTTCTAAAATCCCACACGTTGCTTTTCCACATAATACTCTAATTTGTTTAGATTTTTTTATACATGGACATCCAATAACTTCAAAACGTAGCATTGAAAACCATGAATCTCCTATCTTAATAATTTATGGTAAATCAACTGAATACTTTAATATTACAGATGCAAAAAATCAGTTGACTAATCTTTTATTTGGTTCGGCTATTAATCGCGAGCATCCCTCTTTTACAGGAATACTTGCATTACTAATCAGAGATGAACGCTCAGAATTTAAGTCAATTATTAAATGTTATGACACCAGTAAAGATATACCTGCTGATTATACGCCTCATCTATATTTATTAGGGATAAACCCTTCTTTATATAAAGAAGCTAAAGCACTTCAAAAAGAAATAGATGATACAAGTAAGGTGCGTGGAAAACTTAAAAAAGATGTAGAAAACTTAACCGGAAAAAGTTTTAAAGATGCCAATTCAGAGTTAAATGAACTTACTGGCCAGGTCGATAAAATTAAACTTGAAATGGATGCCCTTGAAAATGCAGAAAGCTTCGAGATAGTGCGAGAAGAAATTATTGAGATTGAAACAGAATTAGATAATCAAAAAGTTCGATCTGGTGTTATTAAGTCTGAGCTATCAAAGATTGGGCCTTTTAAGGGTGATAATTACATTGATGATTCGGAAGTCGCCGATCTTTATGAGCGATTTAAAGCAGGTCTTGGTGACATGATTAAGCGTGAAATACAGGAAGTAACCGCGTTTAAGAAAAAAATTGATAACTTTCAAAAAACATTAATTGACTCGCGTAAAGAATCTTTAGTTACTCAGTTAAAAGAGATTAATAAAAATATTAAAGCGTTAGATACTCGCTATAAGGAAAAGCTCAGTGTCATTGATAAAAAAGGTGTTTTAAAAAATTTAAAAATAACTGTTTCCACTTATCAACATAAATTGGAAGAACAATCTCGACTTTCTACTTTTATTAAAAAATATAACGAATATGAACAGAGCATTAAGTCTATTAAACGTGAGCGAGAAAATAAGATTACAGACCTGGACTCATTAGTCATTGATGCTAGTGCAGTTAAGATTGCTTTTGAAAAAACCATTCTTGATATTCATGCCTATGTAATGGGCAATAGGATATGCTCTTTCAATATCGATATTAACAATAAAAAGGAGGTTGTTAACTATGAATTACGTATCCATGACGATGGAAGTCATAGTAACGAACGCGAAAAAGTCTTTTTTTACGATATTGCTATGCTGTTGACTCCTGAAATAGCTGAGCATCATCCTTTATTATTAGTACATGATAATATATTTGATGTTGACCAAGACACATTGATTAAAAGTCTTAATTATCTTGCTGAGAATTTAGATTCTTTTATTGATAAACAATACATTCTAACGCTCAATAGTGACAAACTCCATGCCGATGAAGTTAAGTCATTGAAGATAGACATAAATAATTTTAAAGTAGCTTCATTTACTAAAAACAAAAGATTTTTAAAGCATCATTATCAAGAGCTATAAACTCGTAAAGCAGGAAATCCAACTGGCTCATTGGTAGCTCGTAGTTTGGGGAGCTTTGCGGAATGCCAGGTAACGTAACACAGCGATTATTTACATGTTCCGCTACGCTCCACACGGACGATGAAACTACAATCGTACTCAACTATTAAACCATTAGGATATGGGTGCTGATTTTGAATAATGTTATAGAATAAGGTAAAATTCTTTTTTTCAAAAAGAGCAAGGAAATCCAATGGCTGAAATTATAGCGCGTAATGATAACGAATTGACGATCCAGGTAA
>CAILTC010000296.1 GCA_903837025.1 uncultured Bacteroidota bacterium
GTGCTCCTGAATCCGATCAAATTCCATCACTATTTTCAAAGGATTATACAGTAGAAGAATTTAAACAGATTCAGGATGAGTTGAATGCTAAATTTATTTTTAACATAGTCGTAGCAGGTGGCGGTGCATACGCCGGATGCACTAAGTTTCTGCAAAAGATTGTTGATTTAATTAACGGTGTTTTTGAAGTTAACATTTTTATTAATCAGTCAACATTTCAAAATCATCTTCATTTAATAGATGAATTAAAAGCCTTTGCTACAACCAAAAAAAATAAGATCAATGCAGTAAAACTCTTTGGTGATTTTGATATAACCACAGCACCACACAAAAACATCCTTCGCTATATTGAAGAAGGCAGCGGAATGGAAGCATACAAGTTTGTGGAGAAAATAAAAATTTTAAAAGAAATATCAAAAATCTAATCCTATGCAACAGATACCATTTGATTATAAAAAGTTCAGGGCAGAAACACTCTTAAAATATAATCAGGAATTGGACGAAACTTCTGCCAGCATTTTATTTATTCTTCAGGATGAACAAAGAACTGCTTTTGCAGAACAAAGAAGTTTAATAAATGCAGCTTCAAAAAAAATAAATGACTCCCGGCGAATATTAGCGTTAGACAACGATAATCCCAGATGGCAGGCATTTTGGTTTGGTATGGGTTATGGGGGCATGGCATTAATTATTGCAATATTAATTGCCGGAGGATTTTGGGTTTATTACACCTATGAAGAGAAGCAACAGGAAAAGTTACCGGTTCTGAATCAGTGGTATAAAGATTATTACGATAAAACGCAAAACCTGCCCAAAAAAGCAGTAGCCGAATATTTGAGAAACAATCCGGTGCCATAATTAAATTAAGCAGATCAGCTACAGTTCTTTAGTTCTTGATTTGGCAGTAGATGTTTCAGCAGAAGAAAAAGTAAAATGTTCCTCTTGTTTTGCAGGATCAGAATGATTCATCTGATTAAAATTATCATTCCCCTTTTGTATATTTTTTTGTTCTTTTTTTCTCTTCCTTACAAGTGCTGAATTAAGACTGCTCAGGTTAATTTTTTCTTCCGGTATATCAATTTCTTTGGCCAGCCATTTTCTAAATAATGTGGGTTTTAATTCTAATAACTGTTGATAGTATTTCTCAACAATAACGGAATAGACTCTGGATTGATTTGATAGTAACCACTCTTTGATGAATTGTTCATACATAGGAAAAGGATTTAAATAAGAAATAAGCTTTAATGAAAGTTAATAAAAAAATACAAGCCGATTCAACAAAAAATGAGCTTTTATGAAACAAATTCGAATAATTTTTTCAAAAAATCTTACTTCCAATTCAATTATACTTTTTAAGTGTTAAAGGCAAGATGTGAAAACGTATTACATACGTTTTCGATCTTGTTTTTTGGCGAGCCAAAAAAAAACTGACATCATGCAGGCATGATATCAATATTATAAATCAAAAATTTAAAATTAATGAATAGAAAGAAAAATAGAGCCGAAGTAAAAAGCACACCAAAGTGTATTCGATTTAGCGAAATTGAACTAATGATTATAGATCAAAAGCTTAAGGATTCCGGTATAAGTGAATTATCTGAATATTGTCGCCAAATGGCCATCAACGGGTATATTCAGGCGCAAAGCAATAAGCTTGATTTAAATGAAATCAGGGAATGCAAAAAAATGCTCTTTGAAGCCAAAACAAATTTTAACCGAATAAGCAATCTGATTAAAGAAAAGGATCCCGGTTTAAATAA
The DNA here is from genome assembly GCA_903837025.1 of uncultured Bacteroidota bacterium. Lineage (GTDB taxonomy): Bacteria > Bacteroidota > Bacteroidia > Flavobacteriales > Flavobacteriaceae > Flavobacterium. The sequence goes on from CAILTC010000296.1 coordinate 1,761, forward strand.
AGCGATCCATGATTTAGTGACGGTATTTCAGGAAAAAATTTCAAAACTGAAACTATGATAGGCAAAGCAAAAAGCAATATTAGTTTGAACAGAACCATTGTTTATAACTTAAAAGAAAATTCTAGGTTAATTTTCACCAACAAATTAGCAGGAGATAATCTGGCGGATTATCGGATGCAGATGGCGGACTTGCAAAAATGTTTTGATGGCAGAGCGAAAATGCTGACCCTCCATGCAAAGCTGTCTCCATCAATAGAAGATGGTAATACTTTAACAATAGCTCAGTGGAAATCAATTGCATCCAAATACCTGAAGAAATTAGAATTAGAAAACCATCAGGCACTTGGCTTTCTTCACTCTGATCGCGACCACAAACACATGCACATCGTTATTAATAAAATAAGAGAAGATAACCTAAAAATTTGCCACGATCATAACATTGGCAAGAAATCTCAAATAGCTGCCGACCAAATAGCCCGGGAAATGGGATTGCAAAGAGCTTTTATAGTCATGCAGGAAAGAATCGAACAAAAGTTTAAAAAGGAACAATTAAAAGCTGTTGAAACTTTAGATACTACCAAAAAAACAATTGGTGCCAAGCAGGAATTTAAAACAGCATTACAGGTGATACTAAAAAATAAGTACAATAATATTGATGAGTTTTTTGATGCCATAGAATTAAACGGCTTTAAAGTTCACCGATATTTTAATAAAACAACCGGAGAACTCAGGGGCTATGGTATTGAAAAAAATGCAGCTAAATTAGATGCTTCCACTATTGGTAAAGAGTTTACTTTAAAATCCCTGCAGATAACTGTTACAGCACAAAAGCAAAATGTGATTCCTGCACTACCAAAGCAATTGACAACCGAAGAACTCAAAAAAGAACTTAGCTCTCATTTAGAAACTATCGCTTCCCTTTCTTTTAAGAACACACGGGATTATTTAGAAATATTAAATCTTACCGGCATATACACAAAGCTGCATTATAATAAAGAAACGGGGAAATTAAGAGGCTATAGTGTTTCAAAAGACAATGTAATTTTCTTTGCAGCAAATGAATTATCACCTAAGCTTACACTGAAAAAATTGAACCTTGAAGTTCTTGATGAAAAAAATCACAAGGAATTTGAAAGAGATGAAATAATTCAGCCTGCTACACAAAAAGATAATGCTACTCAAACTATAAGCCTTGCTGATTTAAAAGAAATTAAAAAAATCAGGTTGGAAGATTATTTACTCTCGCAAGGATTTACTGAAACTAAAAATTTAAAAGGGAGCGACATTTCTGTTTTCAGAAGAACCACTAAGAATGCCAGTATAGCAGAAATAAGAATTTCAAAAAAACAGAATTGTTTTTGGGATTATAATAATACTCCAAACAATAGTGTTCTTCAGTTGCTAATGCAATTACACAAATGCGACAGTGTTACAGCGGTTAATAAATTAATCGAATTCATCAAAAATAATTCTCATTCAGTAAATCTATCTGATAAACAAATGAAGCAAAAAGAAGATTTTGAA
>CAILTC010000297.1 GCA_903837025.1 uncultured Bacteroidota bacterium
CTGATGAGTATCTTTCTATTTATCCTAGAAGTGGATTAGGATTCAAATATCATTTAAAACTTGCAAACACAACCGGGATTATTGATTCCGATTATTTTAACAATGAAAGTAATGAAGGTCATATTTTTATAAAAATTAGAAATGAAATTAAGAACTGAAATAAAAAACACAAAATCCGAAATGACAAAATGGTTTTTCGCCTTTTGTGTTATATTGACCCTAATCATTTTAGGATTATACGTACTTATTTTGCTAAAATAAAATCACAAAAAAACACGAAACCACTCAAAATTTAGGCTAATTTGAACGGTTTTTTTATACAAACTTTTTCTTTAACTTTGCGCTATGGAAAAAGAACATTTAATATTCGGAATACGAGCAATAATCGAAGCAATACAAGCAGGGAAGGAAGTAGATAAAGTCTTTATACAAAAAGAAATATCTGGTGAATTGATGAAAGACTTGATGAAAGTCATGAAACGTGCCAACGTAAATTTTTCTTATGTCCCTGTCGAAAAACTAAATCGCCTAACACCAAACAACCACCAAGGTGCCGTAGCTTCTATTTCGCCTATAGGTTTTATTGACTTAGAACATTTAGTAGATGCAACTGTCGAATCCGGAAAAATCCCTTTATTCTTGATTTTAGACCAAATATCCGATGCGCGTAATTTTGGTGCCATCATCAGAACTGCTGAATGTACTGGAGTAAACGGGATCATCGTTCAAAAAGCAGGTTCTGCTCCTGTAAATGGTGATACGGTAAAAACATCAGCTGGTGCCGTATTTAATGTGCCAATTTGCAAAGTAGAACATATCAAAGATGCTATTTTTTACCTTCAAGGTTCTGGAATAAAAACAGTAGCAGCAACAGAAAAAACAGACCAAAATATTTATGATATTGATCTAAAAGAAGGTGTTGCAATAATAATGGGTTCCGAAGATAGAGGAATCAATCCTTCGGTTCTAAAAATTGTAGATGAAAAAGCGAAGCTACCCATGTTTGGAACTATCGGATCGCTAAATGTTTCTGTAGCTTGTGGGGCCTTTTTATACGAAGCGGTAAGACAGAGAAATTAGTCTCATCCCAAACCCTTCCCAAAGGGAAAGGAGCCTAAATAAATAAAAAAAATGAATTAAGACTCCGGTTTTGATTCATTTTTTTTGCTTTCTACTATTTCATAATTAACTGGGAAATCCGAAGTATAATAAGACTGAAATTCTTGTTCAATTTCAACTATTGGAATATTGACAAAATTACCATTTTCATCAAAACGTTGCATAAATTTATCCTCTTGTGGGTCGAAATCTGGATGTTCCCAATCGTACTTAATTATCTTTTGGTATTCTGGAGTTTTCTGAATAATCGAAAGAAAAAATCCTGTGATTAATCCAGCCAAATGTCCTTCCCAAGAAATTTTCTCTTCCACTTTCGGGAAAATATACCAAACCATTCCTCCATAAACAATAACTACTGCTAATGACAAAGCAACCAGTCTATAATATTTAGTTTGTATTCCTTTAAAAAAAATAAAACTAACTAAAACATAAATTAAACTACTGGCACCAATATGATAATTAGACCGGCCAATTACCCAAGTTATTATTCCCGAAAATAATATTCCGTAACCAATAATAGCCCAGAATTGTTTAGTATAAAAATAGCGTAAAGCAGCCAATAAAATTAATAACGGAATAGAATTGTTATACAAATGATCCATATCAGCATGGATGAAAGGACTGAATATTATCCCTTGCGTACCCGAAAATGTTCTTGGATAAATTCCGTATTTGTCAAAATCAAAACCAAATCGAACTTCTAACCAATAAACAAACCACAATACCCACACAAAAAAAAGCGGAAGAGCAAGGACAGAATTATTGTATTTGAAATGATTATCGTTCATTACCAATTTTAGAGTTTAGGGTTCCGTTTTTAGAATACTCAAAAATGTATCCAAAAGCAATTTAATGCTATTTTGTCATATTTAGAAAAAAGACTAAAGAAAATAGAGGTTAGAATATAGACGAAAAAGATTGTAACAATACCTTACCTTTTCTAATTGCAATATCCTAAATTTGTATTTCATCAAAACTTCGATCTGAAATCTAAAATATAAAATTATCTTGGAAGCACCCTTAGCAGAACGTATTCGACCACAAAAATTAGAAGATTACATCAGCCAATCGCATTTGGTTGGTCCTAATGGCTCGTTGACACAACAAATCGCTAAGGGAATTATTCCATCATTACTTTTTTGGGGACCTCCAGGAACGGGGAAAACAACATTGGCACAGATCATTGCCCAAGAATCGAAACGTCCTTTTTATATTTTGAGCGCTATCAATTCGGGTGTAAAAGATATACGTGACGTAATTGAAAAAGCCAAACAAAGTGGCGGACTTTTCACTACAAAAAATCCTATTCTTTTTATTGATGAGATCCACCGTTTCAGCAAATCTCAACAAGATTCCTTATTGGCCGCTGTCGAAAAAGGCTGGATCACCTTAATTGGTGCCACAACCGAAAACCCAAGCTTTGAAGTCATCCCCGCATTATTGTCAAGATGCCAAGTCTATATTTTGAATGCTTTTACCAAAGACGATTTAGAAAAATTATTAGATCGTGCTTTGAAAACAGATGCTTATCTAGCAACTAAAAATATTAAACTAACCGAAACAGAAGCTTTATTGCGACTTTCAGGTGGTGACGGACGCAAACTATTAAATATTTTTGAACTCGTCGTAAATGCGTCTAATGAAGACGAAATTATAATTACAAATGATCGGGTTTTTGAACTCGTACAGCAAAACACGGTGTTGTATGACAAAAGTGGCGAACAACATTATGATATTGTTTCGGCATTTATAAAATCAATTCGGGGGAGTGATCCCAATGGCGCTGTCTATTGGCTTGCCAGAATGATTGAAGGAGGCGAAGACGTAAAATTCATTGCTAGAAGAATGCTCATTTTATCCAGTGAAGATATTGGCAATGCCAATCCAACTGCTTTTATTATGGCAAATAACACTTTTCAAGCCGTGGCCACAATTGGTTATCCCGAAAGTAGAATAATTTTAAGCCAATGTGCGGTTTACTTGGCGACTTCACCAAAAAGCAACGCTTCCTACATGGCAATTGGCAACGCGCAACAATTGGTAAAACAAACTGGTGATTTGCCCGTTCCTATTCATTTGCGAAATGCTCCAACTAAATTAATGAAGGAATTGGGTTATGGCGATGAATACAAATATTCTCATGATTATGCTAATAATTTTGCAGAGCAAGAATTTTTACCCGAAGCCATTTCAGAAACAGTTCTTTACAACCCCGGAAATAATTCAAGAGAAAATTCCACCAGAGAATTTCTTAAAAACCGATGGAAAAGTAAGTATGGGTATTAAGCAGATTTCAAGTAGCAAGTAGCAAAAAAAACGAAAACGCCATGAAAAATCAAGACGTTTTGGTTATAAAAAATTTTTTTTTGAGGGAGATGTTTAACCTTCTTAATCTGAAATCTGAAATCTAAAACTTAACCACTACTTTTTCAGAAACCAATTGGTCATTTTGATAATATTCAAAAAACCACTGATTGTCTTTAGCAACTAAAACCCCTTGAACATTTCCTTTCGTAGCCATAAAACTAGTAGGATTAGAAGTTTTATAGACTTTCATAACTACTTTTGGCACGCTATCAATTAATTGATAACCATAATTTGTTGGTTGAGCATAAAGCAAATTAGGACTTTTATTTTCAATTATTTTAGATGCTACAATTTCATTTCTCGAAGCTATAACGGGTACTTCTGCAGGAATCAACTCCGATTTATTAGCCGAAATTACACCACTAAATTTATAGTGCAAATCATAAACCGACTTAAAAGCTTCATTTAATGCTTCCGTATAAGATAACTGATAATCCTTTTCTTTGCTTCTACCAATTTCAGATTTAAAGATTTCTGTTCCATAACAATCTTTAAAAACAATACGGAGTTTAGTTACCAAAAACGAGCTTTCATTTTTCACATCAACGTATAACAAATTACATCTTTCTTTAAATTCAGAAGGAATGGATTCATTGCTATAAAAGGATTGAAAACCAACCTTGTTCAAATTAAACTTAGTCAAAGTTTGCAATCGATATTGATTATCGCTTTTAAGAAACTCATATTTCACCGGGATAATTACCGCTTTATAATCATTAACCGATTGCGAAAAACAGTAGCTTGCAACAAATAATAGTAGAGATAGGAATCTTGTTTTCATATTTATAAATATTTTTTTAGTTCTAATAAATGATTTACTTGTTTAATATTTTCAGCTACAGGAACTTTATTTTCATTAAAAAAAATAGCATCCATTCCAGCGTCTAGCGCCCCACCCACATCAGCCTCTATACAATCACCAATCATAATACTATTTTCTTTTTTGGTTTCAGCCAAATTCAAAGCATAGTCAAAAATCTTAGCATTGGGTTTTTTAACTCCTGCCATTTCAGAGTTAGTAATCGTCTTGAAATAATGAGTAATAGAGGAATTATTCAATTTGTTTTCTTGAATTTTGGCAAATCCGTTAGTGATAATATGCAAATTATATTTAGGCCTCAAATAGTCCAAAATTTCAATTGCACCTTCATACAAATGATTGTATTTTGGTAAATAATGAAGATATTGTTCTGATAAATATACAATCACATGATCATCAATAACCAATTCCATTAAGTCGAAAGTATCTTTTAATCGGCCAAATCTTAGTTCATTTTGGTCAATCTCGTCTTTTCGGTATCTTTCCCAATATTCTCTATTTATAGGAATATACAATTGAAGAAAGTCAGACATATCAATTGAAATATCCTGCATTTTGAAAACATTTTCTAAAGCCAAAGCTGAGTTTTTTTCAAAGTCCCAAAGCGTGTGATCTAAATCAAAAAATACGTCGGTTATATTTATGTTCATTCTATTCCTAAATTAAAAAATTCCTTCATCATTAAAACTATAAAATCCGTTTTCGGTAATAATAACATGATCCAATACTTGAATATCCATGTTTTGTCCCGCCGCTTTTAACTTTCTTGTGATTAATTTGTCGGCATCACTGGGAATTAATGTTCCCGAAGGATGGTTGTGACATAAAATTAGTGCAGTTGCGCCAATTTCAAGAGCGGTTTTAAAAACCAACCGAACATCGACAACCGTTCCAGTGATTCCGCCTTTTCCCTGTTGCGATTTTGAGAGCACTTTATTTGAATTATTCAAATACAAAACCCAAAATTCCTCGTGTGGTAACTCGCCAATAATAGGTTGCATAATATCGAAAATCATTTTACTGGAAGTAATTTTCTTTAATTCAACGGCTTCTTCTGCCCTTCTGCGTCTTCCTA
>CAILTC010000298.1 GCA_903837025.1 uncultured Bacteroidota bacterium
ATTTAAGGGTTTAGAGTATCGTCAAAATCAAAAACAAGTGTCTTTCTAACCATTAAAATCACGAATTAAAATCTCATCATCATAACGCAACATTAATAGGTTTTTCTCCCAATTCTCACAAACTTCAATTTTCTTGTTACCCAAAATATACTCTTCAATAATCCATTTGGGAAAATTACCCCCTGCTAAATAGCTCAACGGAAACCCTCCTCCAAATCTTGGATTAATCTCAATACCATAGATTTTTCTGGTAGTATCATTTACAAAAACCTGTAGTGTAATACAGCCACGCAAACCTTCGATATGCTTCATTTTATCCCATATTTCAGGCACAAAATTCCCCATACGAGTTATGGCTTTATTGACTTCCCCATCACGAACTTCCAACCGTTCTCGAGGGATAAAACATTTCAAATCACAATTCATATCATAATACAAATCAATTGTAAACTCAGTATGCTTATTATGGTCTAAATATTCTAAAAACATCAATTTTTCATTTGAAAAATGATATTCTGTCAAGTCAGAATCAAAATTGATTATATAATTATCAACACTACGACTTCCATCGGTTGGCTTAATAAAAAGAGGCAATTGAAAGTCTTGTTTAGTAAATTCTTTGGCACAATTAATACCTAGTTTATCAAAAAAATGATGCGTCATTCGCTTATCACGAAATATATGTATTTGAGCATAATCTGAAATTACTATTTCTACACCGTATTGTTTAAACAAATCAATATTTTGAGACAAAACCAACAACTCAGTATCTATTGTTGGTATTATAAGTTTAATACTATTAGCCAAAACTAATTGTAATAATTCTTCAATATAATTGGATTCCGTCACCCTAACTATTTCAAAAAAACCATCTGAAATTCTGCAAGCGGAAGAGTATTTAGGGCTAGCATCGGTTGTAAAAACTTTAGCATCTGGAAAAATGGCATTCAATTCTATTTTGAAATAGCGCACCAGAGAGACCCTTCTACCAGCAGAAGTGATTAAAATATTCTTCATAAATTCACTTATTACCATTAAAATATTCGGATGAAACTTGATCATTTAGATTCACATCCTCTCTTATTAAAACTTTTTTTAGTGTCAAAAATAAGATTTTACAATCCAATTTAAAACTGATATTATCCACATACCAAACATCATATTCAAATTTCTTTTGCCACGAAATTGTATTTCTTCCATTAACTTGTGCCCATCCCGTAATTCCGGGTTTTAGATCATGCCTTCTATTTTGAATAGCACTATAAAAAGGTAAGTATTCGGGTAACAAAGGCCTTGGCCCTATCAAACTCATATCGCCTCCAAGTACGTTTAGTAATTGCGGAATTTCGTCTAAGGACGTTTTGCGTATAAAACGACCTATTTTTGTCAATCGAACTGTGTCAGGTAATAAATTTCCTTTTTCGTCTTTCTTATCGTTCATCGTCTTGAACTTAAGAATCTTGAATAACTGCCCATTTTTACCGGGACGTATTTGAAAGAAAAAAGGTTTTCCATCATTGACAAAATACAAACAAAGAGTTACCAAAATAAATAATGGACTCAGTACTATCAATCCTACAATTGCTACTATAAAATCGAAACTTCTTTTTAAAAACAATTTATACATGCTGTTCTAATCTTTGATATTCTGCTAAAATAGCATCCCAAACTATGTGTTGCTCATAACGGGACATTATCATAGAGCGGGAGTTTTGTTGTAAACAAGTCCTTAAAGTATTATTTTCTATCATTATTTTCATCGCACTGCATATCGCATCACTATCTTTTACAGGAATGATGATACCATTTTTACCTTCCATTATGATTTCATTACAACCATTGATATTGGTTACAATATTAGGCAACCCCATAGCTCCTGCCTGCATAACAACATTAGGAAATCCTTCGCGATAAGAAGGTAAAACCGAACAATCACTTATCCCTAAATAAGGGCGAACATCTTTCTGAAAACCGACAAATCTAATATTAGCATTTGCTTCTATTTCTTGCATTGTTTCTGGCAATAGAGGATCTAAATCAGATTCAAAAGAGCCTACTAATAGCAATTTAACATGTTCAATTTCTGAGGAAAGTTTATGAAATGCTGTTATTAATTCATTAATTCCTTTGTCACCTACCAAACGACCAACAAAAATGAAAACAAAATCATCAGGAGTCATTTGTAAACTTGTTTTCAAAAGATGATTTTGTTCTTCTGAAAACAAAATTGGATTAAAGTAGTCCATATCAATTCCGTTTACATTGCCATTTGCAATGACTTTCAGAGGCTTATTTGTAATTTTATATTGTATTAAATCGTTTTTAACACCTTGCCCTTCGGGATAAATAGCAGTAGCACAATAACATAAAACTTTATCCATTGCAATTAGCAATTTTTTTACAAAACCTGTTTTAGAAGGAAAAATTAATCCCGTAAAAGTATGTATCCGAATAGGAACTCCTGCACAATACCCCGAAATCATAGTTAGCAAACCTGCTTTAGGCGTGATAGAATGAACAATTAAAGGCTTCTCTTTTTTGAAGAGCCAATACAGTTGCCATAATGACTTTATATCCTTTAGTAGACTGATATTTCGCTGCATTTCAATTGAAATAGTTTGAACACCTTCTCTATCTCTCACTTCTTGCAAATGTGAATTTTCTCCTGAAACAGCGATGACAGTGTAACTCTCTTTTAAAAAAGACAGCTGCCCCTTAAGTAAATAATCCAATGATGTTGCTATTGTTGAAGTGCGAATCAACTTATTTTTAATTGATAGATTCATACAATTGAATATGTTTGTTGATCATTATATTTATATCATATTCATTGGCTCTAATACCACATGATTGCGCTACGGATTCATAAAGTTTTTTATCCTTTAACAATTCCATTATTTTTTGTGCCAATTCAACATGGTCTCCTTGAGTAAATAAAACTCCTGCTCCTGCTACTACATCAGATAGACCCGGAACATTAGAGGCTACAAATGGTTTTCCGGACGCCATGCCTTCGATGCTAGAAAGCGACAATCCTTCATATTTTGAAGATAAAATGATAATATCTGCCGTTTTTAATATTCTGGGAACATCGGTTCGAACCCCAAAGAAAAAAACACGATTTTCAAGTTGTAATTCTTGCACTAAAACTTCACATTCTTGTTTTAAAACACCATCACCAACTAAAATTAATTTTACATTAGAAGGTAAATTAGACATCGATCGAATTAATATTTTTTGATCTTTTGGTTCTCTAAACCCGGCAACTTGAAGTAATAATTGATCCGTTTCCTCAAAACTTAAGTCTTCTTTCTTGTAAGGTTTCGCTACATTAAAATCCGAAATGGATACTCCATTTTCTATAAGTTCCGTTCTGCTAACAGCTAGTTTTGTATGGTCTAAAATTATGTTTTGTATTCCAGTAGAGATACAAATAATTTTAGAATAACCCTTGTATATAAATTGGTCAATCCACTTAAATAGTTTATTATTTAAACGTCTATTAGAGGTACTATGTTCTGTGAATATTAGTTTTGTATTTGAAAACGAAATCCATTTGGCCAAAACAACAAAATATTGAACTGGAAAAAGATGTACATGAACAATATCATATTTTTTTAAATACGGTATTATTCTAAAAATTGCCATTGGGTTATAAACAGATTTCAACCCTAATGAATAAATAGTACAACAATTAGCCGTTTCTAATTTTTTATAAAATGGGTATTGAGTTCCATCAAGAAGCAAGACATCCATTTCTAGACCTTTTTTACGGTACATAGGAACGGTTTCTAAAATCAATTTCTCCGCACCACCTGTACCCAGACTATTAATAACTTGTAGAATTTTTAAAGCCATTTTTTTTTATCATTTTTGTACATTATATATCCTAATGGAAAACAAAACAAACTTATAATAGGATTGACCCTCTTCATTTTCATACTAAAAGATTCGCTTGAATTAAAAGAAAAACGCCAATAATTAAGTGTTGCTTTTATTTTTTGGATAAATGGAATTTCATAAGAAGCTAGTTCCGAGTAACAAATCATTGAAGCTACAGGAGAAGTCATCCTTATTTTTACAATTTTAGCCGTTAAGCCATCCGGTAAATACTCCGTAGTATAAATACCACTATTAAAGAACAATAAATTATATTTTTGTGCAATTCTATTCCACACTAAAGCCTCAGGACAGAATTTTTCGTTTTTAATTTCTGGAAAAGGAAATTCTTTCAAAACTTCTGTTTTAAAAACCTCAACTAAATCACCTGTAATTTTATAACTAAATCGTATTTTTAATGAATTAGATACTATAGATTTAACAATGTCATTCCCAACAATAGAACCATCAGCATTATTCCTTCTTCCCGAAACACCGCCTATCAAATGAAGATTTTTCACAGTATCATAATGCTCCAGAATTTGTTTAACCGAATTTACAGGTAATTCATCATCCGAGTCTAAAATCAAAAACAGTTCTCCCTTTGCCAATTGAACACCTTTATTTATAGCAAAATGTTTACCCTTATTTTCTTGTTTAAAATAAGTTATTGGTATTTTTTGTTCGGCTATAAAATCAGTAATAAGTTCTTCTGTTGAATCGACACTCCCATCGTCAACAATAATCCATTCAAAACTAAAATTAGTTTGTTGAAGCAAACTTTCATAAACTCTTTTTAGTAAACGGGACCTATTATAGGTTGGCGTAAAAACGGTAATTTTAATAGTGCGATCCACTTATAGTATTATTAATTATAATTAAAAATTAAACGTCCAACAAAGCATTCTACCAACTCAATAATAGTTCACAAATGACACCTATTTACTTTGGCTGTTCTAACTCAATGTCAATTAGTTAAAAAAATATTTCCGATTTTATCATTTCGACGAAAGAGGAATATCATTTGCTCATTTATTTTGCCAACGTAATGTAATTTGCTCTACATATTCATGAAAACCTATTAGGTGTTCTTGATCAAAAATAAAAAAAGGTTTAACTTAATAACATTGTTTTGCCATTGATCTAAATTAACAGAATTTCACTAATTTATTAATTTGCTTTTTCAGGCTTGGGTCACTAATTTTAAGATACAGATCCGTGTTTTATCTGTTCAAATCCGCGTTATCCGTGTGCCATTTTTAACATTAGTACAAGTAACGGATAGTTAATTTACAAATTAACTTGTTTATAAAAATTAATTTAAAAAGGATTTATCTATCACGATATTCCATGAATTCAAATCTCCCTCCTCTAGAAAAATCTTGAAAAATGGACTTATAAGGCATTAAATCTCCATCGTCAAAACTGAATAAAAGATTGAAGAATAAAAGACCAAAGTATATAAAAAACAATAATTTAAACCCCCCTCTTTGCTTTTCGTCTTTTATATAGAGATACATCTGCGGTAATGCTAGTGCCACAAATATAAAATAATACCAAGAAAATCGTATAAAGGAAGCATTGGTCAAACCAATAACTGTAACTAAAATATACCCGATTAATCCATTAAATATAATTGTACTTTCTTTTGAGCGGTAAAATTGATTTCTAAAA
>CAILTC010000299.1 GCA_903837025.1 uncultured Bacteroidota bacterium
ACTCCCGCAACTGCTATGATTCCGACCCAAAAGAAGGTGAAAGCTTTATTTCTTAACGAAAAAGAAATAATATTTTTAATAAATTTATTCATCTAATTAATCGTTTAAAGCGTCATAAATAAACAGCTCATTTGTGGTTATTACCTTTTCATTTTCTTTTAAACCGCTAGCGATATAGGTAATATCTCCCACCTGGCGATACACTTCAACCGCTCTTGTTTCGATGTTGTTGCGATCTTTGAAAATCATCACGAAGTTTTTGCTTTTATCAAAAATAATGGCGCTGCTAGGCACTGCGATCATGGATGCCTTCTCGTTGAATGATAATTTGATGCTAGCATTCATATCTGGTTTCAACAGGAAATCACTGTTTTGTAGTTTTACTCTGGCGTTCATGGCTTTGGTCAACGGATCGATAACATTAAAGATTTTATCGACTTTTCCTTTGAAAACTTTGTCGGGATAACTCAATGTGGTAATCGATGCGTCTTGACCTAATTTTACTTTGTTGATGTCGCTTTCGTTTACATTTGCCATTGCCCAAACTTCATTGATTTCGGCGATATCAAAGATGTTTTCCGAACGATCATTTCTTAAAAGCATGTCTTGATTAATACTTTTTTGAATGATAAATCCACTAATTGGTGCCGTAACATTATAAATAGAACCACCTTTGATGTTGTAAATTTTATAGGTTTCTTGAATACGATTCTGTTGTTATTGTGCTTTTTCGACCTGTGATTTTGCTTAGAGAACATCTCTTTCGGCATTTAGTTTTCCTTCGAATAATTCTTGGGCAACTTTCAGATTGTTTTTGGCAACGATCAAATCACTTTTGGCATCGACCATTTGTTTTTCAAAATCGGCAATATCGGTACTTCTAATGACAGCCAGTACTTGTCCTTTTTTTACATAATCACCAAGTTCAACATTTACTTTGGCCACATTCCCACCTACAAGCGGATATACATCGATGCGTTTGTTGTTATCAGCAGTAATTTTTCCGTAAAAAGTCAATTCGTTTTTTACAACTTGCGTTGTTGCCAAAGCCGTAGTTGTCGTTTTTAGCATATTGTCGCTCAAAACAAAAGTAGCTTCTGTGGTCTGATTTTCTTCCGCTTTTTTGCAACTTGTAGCTGCTAGTGCAAGAAATGCTATTCCTATAATCGCTTTATATTTCATGTGTATTATATTTTTTAAAATAAATCTTTATTGATGGTATTGTTTAATTCTTCGCCCGAAAGCACTACTTTTTTCTTCAATTCGTTCATCTGAACTGCTGCTAGATTGTAACTTTCTACAAAATCTGTAAATTCAAGCAAGCTGATATTTCGTTTATGAAAGTTTTCTAAAATACCATTATAAACGGTTTCAAAATCAGCAATCGTTTGTGGTTTTAGTTCATTGTAATTTTTGGCAGCTTCTACCCATTTCGAATAAGATGCAGCAATTTCAGTCTGTAATTGCAAGTTGGCATTTTGTTTTTCGGCTTTGGATTGTTCCAAAACAAATTTCGAAACCTTAATGTTTCCTTTGTTTTTATTCCAAAGCGGAAGCGGAATCCCAATTAAAGCATCAATTTGATTGTTGAAAGCACCGCTGCGTTGGTCTGTAGAAACGCCAAGGGTAATGTCAGGAATAGCAAGTGATTTCTGCAATTTTAGATTCCATTCGTTGGCTTCAATATTTTTTTGGTTTTGCAAATAATCAGGTCGGTTTGTCTTTGCCAATTCTTCAAGTGATTGAGCATCATAAGCTATGTTTTTCGAATATTTATTAATATCCGCTTCCGTCATTTTAGGAACGATATTTTCGGTTTCGCCCAATAATAATTTTAAGGTAGCCTGTTCGTCAATTGAACTATTTACAATTTCGTTTCTGTCATTTTTTAGATTCAAGAATAAGGATTGCAAACGAACCAATTCCTTCAAGGCGATGTTTCCTTTTTGGGTTTGAACGGTATAAGAATTGACAAGTTCTTGAATATGTGCGATTTGTTTATCGGAATTTTCTAAGTTTTTAGCATTGAAATAAACGATAAAAAAGCTTCTTCTTAATTGCAGTTTTAAGGATCGAAGTAAATCATCAAATTGCAATTCTGCAATTTTTTCATTGGTTTTGGCCAATTGAATTTCGTTGCGTTTTTTGCCTCCCATATAAATAATTTGCTCGATCGAAAAGGCTTTTTGCCCGTTTACACCAATATCAAAATACTTATTGTTTTCGGGATTATAGGCGTTAAGGTCGGCACTAAAAGTTGGGTTATCCCAAATACGTGCTTGAATGGTAAGTGCTTTAGACACATCTATATTATAATGTGCGGCCAATAGGGCCAAATTATTTTTTAAAAACTGCGCTTCACAATCTTGGAGTGTAATTGTTTTTTGGGCAATAACAAACTGATTGGCAAACAAGAGCAGTAGCAATCCTACTATTTTTTTCATTGTATCATTTATTTTGATACAAAGATGCTATCATAAGGCTTTAAGACGCCTTAAAGTTGAACTTAAAAACGCCTTAAAAATAAAATATTAGTTGGAATAAATTAGTGTTTTTGGTAGGATTGCTGTACGTTATTTTTGCATTATGTAATGCTAATATTCGTTTAACAATTCTTAATCCAAGTCCAAAACCACCAGTTCCTTTTGAATTTTCACCTCTCATAAAAGGTTCAAAAAGAGTTTCTTGTTCCTTTATACTAAGTGTATTTCCGGTATTAGAAACAGAAATAATTAGGTGTTGATTTTGGCAACTAATAGTAGCTTTTGCTTGTTTATTGTCCGAATAAACATAGGCATTTTTGAGAATGTTACTTATTGCAATTTCCATTAAAGTTTTGTTTACCTTAATTTCTAATAAAGAATCTAGATTTTCATTGTCCTCAATTTCAAAGTGAATAACAATGTCGTCAAATGTTTTATAGAGTTTTTCTATCGATGAAAACAAGATTTCATCTAATCGATGATTTTCATTCTGATCCTGTTTGTTTGATTCTAACTTTGATAAAATTAATAACGAATGGATCAATTCGGTTAACTGGTTCACATCTGAAAGGATTGTATTCAGAAAGCCTTTTGTTTTAATATTGGTTTCTTTTTTTGCACTAAAATTTTCTATTTGGGAGGTAATTCTGGATAATGGGGTCCGGAGTTCATGGGAGGCATGTGCCGTAAATTCTTTTTGTTTTTGATACGAAATTTCAATTCGATCCATCATAAAATTGAATTCATTGGCAATCAAATCAATTTCATTTTTGTTGCTTTTTACTTCAACTCGAGTGTCTAAATTATTTTCGTTGATGTTTTTTATTTTTTGATGAAAAGAACTAAGAGGCTTCATCACTTTCTTTACAGTATAAGAAGTTACAATCCAACATATAGTTGTAAAAAAGAAATACGAAAT
>CAILTC010000300.1 GCA_903837025.1 uncultured Bacteroidota bacterium
ATATTGGTCAACTTCGTCTGCTTTGATTTGGGCGGAAGCAACAAGAATACCAATTGCCAATGTCAAATCATAAGCAGAACCTTCTTTTCGCAAATCGGCGGGAGCCATATTAATGGTTATTTTCTTGCCTGGCATCGAATAACCGTTATTTTTGAGCGCAGCAGCAATTCGATAGCTGCTCTCTTTTATGGCATTGTCTGGCAAACCAACCAAATGATAACCAATTCCCTTGTCCATGTTAACTTCGACCGTAATTGTTGTGGCTTCAACACCAAAAACGGCGCTTCCAAATACTTTTACTAACATATTTTAAAAATAAAAATCTAAAATTAGTAAAAATTTACTTTCAAAACTAAATTTACTTTCCATTTAAGTTTGCAAAACACTATTTATTAATTTACTTTGATAGTAATTAAATATTTCCGAAAACTATTTTGTCCCAATGAAAGTAATCCTAAGAACATTCGAACTTCAATTAAAACATACATTTACAATTTCAAGAAGAGCTTACAATTCTCAACCTACTTTGATTGTCGAATTACAGAGTGAAGGATATTCAGGCTTTGGTGAAGCCACATCAAATCCATACTATAATATTACTTTAGATTCGATGCGAGAAAATTTAGAAAGAATAATTCCCATTATCGAAAGGGTAACTAATGAAACTCCTGATGAATTTTGGCACATAGCCAATCAATTATTAGCGAATGATCGGTTTTCACTTTGCGCTTTAGACATTGCCTACACTGATTTATATGCTCGAAAAAAAAGTAAAAAACTTTATGAATTATGGGGATATTCCATTGATAATAATCCAAAAACCGATTATACTATTGGTATTGATAGTATTTCAAAAATGGTTTCCAAAATGAAAGAGTTGCCTTGGCCCATCTATAAAATCAAATTAGGAACTCAAGAAGATATTGCCATTGTTAGTGAATTGAGAAAACATACTGATGCCATTTTTAGAATCGACGCTAATTGCGGTTGGACGGTTTCCGAAACCATAAATAACGCTATTAAATTAAAAAAATTAGGAGTCGAATTCTTAGAACAACCTTTGAAGGCTGATAACTGGGAAGGTCACAAGGAAGTTTTCAAGCATTCGGTTTTACCAATAATAGCCGATGAAAGCTGTATTATTGAAGAAGATGTGGCTAAATGCCACAATAATTTTCACGGTGTTAATATAAAATTGGTAAAATGTGGCGGATTAACTCCTGCAAGAAGAATGATTTCGCAGGCAAAAAAATTAGGAATGAAAACCATGGTAGGCTGCATGACTGAATCTTCGGTAGGAATTTCGGCGATTGCTCATTTATTACCCCAATTAGATTATGTTGATATGGACGGTACCTTATTATTGAACAAAGATATTGCCACCGGAATAACTATTAGCGGAGGCATCATAAAATATTCCGAATACAATGGAACTGGTGTTCGCTTGAATTCCTAAAAAACACAAATACACTCTTTTCAAGTATTTATTTGTGAAATCGATACGTTTTTATCGAATTTTATAAGATAAACCCTGAATTTTTTTTTAAAATCCCAAAAAAACTAAAAACTATATCCTATTCCCTTAAAAAAAAACAATAAAAATATAGGAAAAACCACCAAAACCAACGGTTCACTAACTCTTTTGAAAGTCAATTTAAAAGAATTAGTTGTTCTATAAAACTTAAAATTTCATAAATAAGCATTTTCAAATCAAAAATTAAACGCACATTTTCAATACCTACCCATAAAATTACGGGGTATAAATTAATTATTTCACAAAAATCAATCATTATACCTTATTTTTTTTGGGGTTGTCGAATGAATTTATACTTTTATCAAAAATTAAAACAAAAAAACAACATAAAAATTGTTTTTAGCTTTAAAAGTATTAATCATCAAACAAACTATTTATGAAAAAAATTGAAGCAATTGTTAGAACATCAAAATTTGAAGATGTTAAAGCAGAACTAAAAAAAATTGGGATTGATTTTTTCTCCTACTGGGAAGCTTCCGGTGTAGGAAATGAAATAACACGTGGACATCATAACTACCGAGGTACTGTTTATGACACCCAGTATATTCCAAGAATATTAATTTCAATTGTCATGAAAGATGCTAATGTTGCAAAAACTATTGACTGCATCGAAAAAGCAGCTTTTACTGGCGAAGTAGGCGACGGGATGATTTTTACGTATGCTATCGAAGAATCTATTAGAATAAGCAACGGCGCAAGAGGAGAATCTTCCACCTCTGGTCCTGGGGACAAAATCTAAAAAATCAAATTATATATTAATTACAAAATAAAAAATTATGATAAGCAAAATAAGAATTTTAGTATTATTAATGATACTTTCGATAACAGCTACAAATGCTGTCGCACAAACTGATACTGTTGCCGCACCAACTGCTACCGCTGCTCCTATAGCAACACCTGCTGCTCCTACAACAAAAGCCCCAGACCCAAATGGAGCTTTAACCGGAACAACTGCAGATATTACAGCAGTTAAGGCAGGAAAACCAACAACTACAGAAGTTACTGACCAAGTTGGTAAAAATAAAGTGAGTATCAATATGGTTTGGCTTTTGATTACTGGTTTCTTAGTATTCTTTATGCAAGCTGGTTTCGCGCTTGTTGAAGCAGGATTAACAAGAGCCAAGAACGTTGCACACACAATGGCAATGAACTTATTTGTTTATCCGGCTGGTGTACTTGGTTTTTTCCTTTGCGGTTTTGCAATTATGTTTGGTGGTGTAGGTCCTTTAGGAACACTTGGTGGATTTGATGGTCTAAATCAAGAATTCAGTATCAATCTTTTCGGTCATGCTTTCGGACTTTTCGGAACAAAAGGATTTTGTTTAGATGGTGTATATGATGTTGGAGTATTAGGATTTTTCCTTTTCCAAGTTGTATTTATGGA
>CAILTC010000301.1 GCA_903837025.1 uncultured Bacteroidota bacterium
TAAATCGGGGTATGAAGGAAAATCAAGAAGTGGTTTTGGTGAGTATGATTTTCCTAACGGGTGCTATAGATTACCAAGTGTTTTGGAATCGGAAAGGCTTATGACGATTCCAGATGGTTATGTTTCGTCAGTATCAACTGTATCAAAGACTAACAAATTAAAAGCAATCGGATTGGCTATGACTGTT
Source organism: uncultured Bacteroidota bacterium (assembly GCA_903837025.1). GTDB lineage: Bacteria > Bacteroidota > Bacteroidia > Flavobacteriales > Flavobacteriaceae > Flavobacterium. Next base: position 188 of record CAILTC010000301.1, read on the forward strand.
GACGTTATTGCTGGTTTGGTGGCAAATTTAAAAGAAGAAAACTAATGAAGATAAAATTACAAACAGGAAAAGAAGTTTATATGGAAGCATTCCATTGCACCCCTTGCTATGCAGGTCTACTTGCTGGTGTGCCAACAAAATCTACAAATCAAGAATTGGTAAAACATTTAAAATACCCAAGTGATTGGGGTACTAGGAAGTGTATTATGAAGAAATCTGATATGTATGCTTCGGAAAATATACTAAAGCCGATTATAAATTCGGTTTGGTTATCATCATCTGAACCAGTTGATGTTAATGATAAAAAAAGCGATGGAAGTGAACTTGTTTTGATGTGGTTTTCTGAAGAACAACATGATAAATCAATTCAAGAAATAATTATTGAAGGCATTGGAGATATTGTGTGGGAGGATTTTGCCGATAGCTTTCAATTTTAATTTCCTAACACATTTTTGTATAGGAACACCAAATATTTATAAAATTTTGATTCAAATTACTTTATAAACTTTCCGAGTTCTGCTTTTTTAATGTCAAATTGCTCTATCGTTATCATTCCTAAATCCAGCAAATCTTTTTGTTCTTTTAGAGCTGCAATTGCTTCACTTCTACTCATAGGGCGATTTGGATTAATTAATTCTCCATTTTCAAATGCCAGTTTATAATTCAATACATAAACGGTTACTCCATTAACATTTAATAATAGTGCAGGACCTGCAAGTGAGTTTTTAGAAAAACCAGAGTGTACAATTTTAATTTCCATGATTTTTGCATCTAACCCTTTCAAGTTTTCGGGAAGATAAGTTATTCCTCCCATTGCAGCCATTCCCATTCTACCCAACATCAAATAACTAAAATTATTTTGCTGATGAACCGTACTATTAAAAAGTCCTGTATTTACTACTCGAGAAGAATTAGTTCCGCTTGGTCTTCCAATCTTTATAACACCATCTAAATTAAGTGTTGAATCATCTTCTAGCTTTATAGATTTAAATCTATCCGAATTTCTGTACAGACTTGTCCAAGTAATATCTTGGCATTTTTTGACATATAATGTATCCAAACTTTGCCCACAAATTGTTAGAGAACTAATTAATAATGTTCCTAATGCTAATGCCTTTTTCATAATTGTATTTTTAATTTTAAACAAAGTACCTCTACTATTTTGACAACTAAGGTCAATCGCTTGTTTATGTTGATTTAATTGACCTAATTTGTCAATAAATTTTGACTTCATGCTGAATCAACATAAAATACTTCGAGTTTTACAGCTCATTTCATTACTCAAAAAAGAGCCGTCTAAGTCTATTAAGTTTCTAGCTGGAATATTAGAAAGCACTGACAGAACCGTATATCGTTATTTGGATTTAGTAAAAGAATTGGGATTTGATTTACAAAGAGATTCCCATAACCATTTTTTTATTGTGAGTGAAGTGGATAATGAAACTATTGATTTCACCAATGAAGAAGCTTCACTGCTTAGAGATTTGTTACTAAGTAGTGGTACAAAAAGCAATCTGAAAGATGCCCTTTTGAGAAAAATATATTTAAAATCTGAAATTGTAATTCAGGGTAATCATTTGTTAAATGCTCATTTGGGAAAGATAGTTTCCGATTTAAGCAAAGCCATTACCGAAAACAAACAAGTAGTTTTAAAGAAGTATCAATCGGCTAATTCTAATACTATTACAGACCGTTTGGTAGAGCCAATTAGTTTTACCGACAACTACACTTCATTATGTGCTTTTGAGGTGGAAACTGCTAATAACAAGTACTTTAATATTGAACGGATTACCGAAGTTGAAGTCTTGCAAAAACAGAATGAATTTGAACCCCAACACCAATTAGATATTACCGATGCTTTTGGATTTACAACACTGAATGGCTTACCTTTTGATATAGATATTAGGCTTAATTTAAGAGCATTTGTACTTCTCAAACAAGAATATCCAATGGTCATTTCTTTTGTAAAACAAGAACCTAAAACCAATAATTACAGATTGAAAATGAGTATTAATAATCCTAAACAAGTTATTCGGTTTGTTCTTGGATTGCTGGATGATGTTGAGATTATTGGCTCCGTTGCATTTAAAGATTATTTGAAGAATTATGTCATTACAACTTTAGAAAATAACAAAAGTGATTTTGAAAATTAATTAACCAATAGCAAAAATATACCCAAAGGGATAGCAATTAAAATTAATAAAGTAAGCATACAACCACTGCCAACAGTAGTTTTATTATAAACCTTATTGTATACAAATTTTTTCGGATTGGTTATCCAGCCATAGCCACGAGGTGCTTTTAAACCCAATTCATTTTGAACTATTTTTTTTACAGAAGTTCGTGCTGCTATTCTTTTGGTAATTGAAGGTATTCTTAATCCGAATTTCATAGTTTATTTAGCTTTGATATTATTTTCGAGAATCTACTTTTAATAAACTATTTATCTTTAATTTATTTGAAATTAATATCGATTTCAAAGAATCATTTTCATTTCTTAATTCAATCTTTTCTTTTTCATATTTAGTTACGCCATTGTCATAACCCAATTTATAGGCTCCACCTATTAAAGTAGCTGTTGCTATCCAAAATAATGGATTAGTAAATAATACCATTATTTTATTTTCTGATTTCATATTTGGTTCATTAATAAAATTTTCTAGTTCGATTATACAGCTTTTGAGTATTTCTTCTCCTTGTTTTTTACAAGTTCCTAAATTGTTCCAATAAGTATTATTTATTCCGCCAGCCTTTAATTTAATAGTTTCAATCTCATTAATTCCTCTATAATTATCACCAAAAATCCTAGTAAGTAAAATAATTGTTGAACTTTTCCAAGCATCAATATTTAGCCCATCAATTTTTAATTTATTGATTTGATTATTGATAAGTTCAATGTTTTTCTCTTTAGTGTTTCCCATTTATTAGGTTTCCATAATTTTTAAACTTTCTCTCCCTGCAACGCCTCTCTTAGAACCTGTCGCAGCAACATTTCGTTATATCCTTGACTTTCTTTAATACTTTGTTCTAAACCATCACAAAACGTCATTAACTCCTCTAACTTGGCTACAATTTGCTCTTGCTCGTGGAATGGCGGAAGTGGGAAAGGAACAGTTTTTAAAATTACATTACTTAACATTGGTTGAAGTCCACCATTAACAAATTTTTCCATAATTTCATCTCTACTTTTTAAAATGAAATTATAAACATATTTATTGTTAATCAACGATTGATTAAATCCAATTAATGCGGTGTTTTGAAAACTAAATTCGTCATCAATATCAATAATTGCTGGAGTTCCACATCCAGCCCCTCTATTTGTTATTAAGATTTCTCCTCTTTGTGGTGATGCTTTTTTATATAATTCAAGATGGTCTTTTTCACTTACATATAGGCATTCATCCCATTTAATTCCAGTGTCTTTAATATGTGTAGCAGAAATGTAAATTTTACCTTCTTCTAATTTTTTTGGAGTATTATGGAAACCATCCGTAACCTTTGTACAAATTTCTCCCAGTCTACACCAAGCCCAATGTTCTGGAATTTCAAAAGGAATTTCATCCTCTGAAATAGGTGCTAACTCTTTTTCTTTTTTGAGTTTTTTCTCAGCCATGAGTTGGGCTTTCTCGGCTTTTATTTTTGCAAGCAGTTGTTGTCCTGTTTCCTTCGTATTAGTGCTTTTTATTAATTTTCCTTGCATCGTTTCACGCAAAAAAGCCTGACGCAATTGCTTGATTAGATTGAGTTGGTGAGTGAGTTCTGTTACGATTTCTTTTGTTCCAAATTGTAAATTAAAAAAGTTTCTACAAATGACTTTGTATCCCTCTTTCCAATTTAAGTTGTCAATTATGTGCAAATCAGCAATAGATTTAATTTTTTCTATTTCTTCAAATCCCTTTACAATTCTTTTCTGCTCTTCAATTATAGGATAACAAAAAGGAATAGTATTTATTTTCTTTTGGTTTACAATCGGTAAAGTTGTTTGGAATAAATCAACATAAAAATATTGTCTGTGAGCTAATAAATAAAAATAGGCATAATCAACAAACACATCTTCTTTTAAACGAATCCCTGTAATTTGTTGATTTGAAGAAGCTTGTTTTTTTAAAATACTTATCCTCCCAACATCTCCAATTGCATTTATGAGAATTGTGTCTGGCTCGTAAATAGTTGCTTGTTTGGTTTCAAAGGCATACTTCGAGACCTTATCTTTTGCTGTAAATAAATATTTTTCAGAACCAATCTCATCTGGCTTAAACCAATCAAAAGAATCGTCTTCATAATAACGTTTTTCTTGTTTTGAAGGTGTTTTTCCAGTTTTTATATCAGCAATCACTTTTTCTAAAGTTGTGTTGGTTGCTTCATTCTTTAAATCATTAAAAATAAATCTGGCAATATTAATCACAGGACTTTTTTCTAGCTGTCTATATTTTTCGGCTGTTGTCATTATTCCTCTTCCTTTTTTAATTCATCCTCACTATTCTTTCTACTTTCAAACAACTCGTAAATTTCGTGTAATTTGTTTTGCAACAGCTCCTTATTAGGCAATGCTATGGTGTATTGGCTTATTAGAGTAGGCGAAATGTTTCGGCTCAGGGCATATTCTACCACTTCTTCGTCTTTGCCTTTGCAGAGCAAAATACCAATACTTGGGTTTTCGTGTTCTTTTTTTACGTCTCTATCTAAAGCTTCCAAATAAAAGTTAAGTTTGCTTAAATGTTCGGGTTCAAAATCGGTAATTTTCAATTCAATGGCTACCAAACACTGTAATTCTCTGTGATAAAAGAGCAAATCAAGTCGGTAATCTTTGTTGCCTACTTGCACACGGTATTCCTCGCCCACAAACAAAAAATCTTTACCTAATTCGGTAATAAAATGTTTCATTTGCTTTAGGAGTTCCTTTTGCAAATCGCTTTCGGTATAGGGTTCGGGTAAGTTTAAAAAATCAAGAACATAGGTTTCTTTGAAAATAGTCTCAAAATTTGCTGGAAAAACAGCAGGCAATGTCGAAAAAGTTTGATTGCTAATTAACATTCTTTCAAACAAAGAACTGTTTATTTGTCGCTCCAGTTCCTTTACAGTGTAATTTTCTTTGATACATAACAAAAGATAGAATTTTCGTTCCTCTTCGTTTTTGCATTTTCCAAATATTGTTAGATGATTTGACCAGCCTACTTTTACCAAAATAGTCTCTCTAATATCTTGGTTTTTGAATTGTGTCAGCACTGCTGACACAATTGTATTTTCTTGATTTTCTGTATTTTGTAATTGTGTCAATGGCATTGACACAATTGAAGTATTCTGATAGGTTTGATAAAATTGTTTCATTCGGTATAGCCCTCTTCGGTCAAACCCTTTTAGGTCGGGATTGTTATTTTTGATGAATTTAGCTAATTCCGTAACGGTTTTATCACCCCATTTTGCATTTTCAATTTGGGCGTGAATGTAAGCACCAATATTCCAATACAAATTAATCATTTCGGTGTTAACGGCCCTATAAGCATTTACTTGAGCCGTTTTAATCATCGAAACAATCTCCGTAAATTGTTGTTCTACAATCATTTTACCGCATTTTTTAGTTGTTCTAATAAACGATTACTTTTATCAAAAGAACCATGCAACAAATCCATCAATTCCACACTATTGTATTCGTGGGCTTCTTCTTGCTTGGTTGGGTTTTTAATATCTAAATCATAATTGCGGTCTATGATGGTTTGTATGGGTACTTTCCAAGCAATATCACTTTCCTTGCGGTCTGTCCACCATGTTTTTATTGGGTCAAATTCTTTGGCTTGTATCGGTTTGGTTTTATTATATGCTTTTTGTCCTTCGGGTAATTTGTGTTCGTAATACCAAACTTCTTTAGTAGGTGTTCCTTTGGTAAAAAACAATAAATTAGTGGCTACGGTTGCATACGGTTGAAACACGGAGTTAGGTAAACGTATAATGGTATGAAGGTTACAATCTTCCAAAAGTTTTTGTCGTACCCGTTGTTTTACACCGTCACCAGTAAGCGAACCATCAGGCAAAACAATTCCTGCACGACCACCTTGTTTTAATAAGTGTATCATTAAAATCAAAAACAAATCGGCACTTTCTTTGGTTCTAAAGTTTTGTGGGAAGTTGTTTTCGTTATTGTTAGCTACAATCCCTCCAAAGGGTGGGTTGGCTAAAATAGCATTAACACGGTGTTTCTCTGTAAAGTTGCTCAACGGTTGGTCTAAAGCATCGCCAAAACGAATGTTAGGCACTTCCATATCGTGCAAAATCAAGTTGGTTGTTGCCAACAAATAAGGCAATGGTTTGTATTCCCAACCTATAATGTTTTCTCCAATACTTTTGCTTTCTTCAACACTATTGGCTTGCAATTTTAAATGTTCAATGGCACAAGTCAAGTATCCTCCTGTTCCGCAAGCAGGGTCTAATATTTTTTCACCCAATTGTGGGTTAATCATTTCGGTAATAAACGAAGTAATGGCACGTGGTGTATAAAACTCACCACTTTTACCCGCACTTTGCAATCCTTTCAAAATGCTTTCGTACAGTTCACCAAAAGCATGACGGTCTTTGGCAACGTTAAAGTCCATTTCATTCAGCTTGTTCAACACTTTACGAATGTTGATACCACTTTTCATGTAGTTGTTGTTGCCTTCAAAAACTTCTCGTACAATCAATGCTCTACGGTTGCCTGTACTTACATCAATGTTTCGCAAAGCAGGAAACAATTGGCGGTCAACAAATTCTAATAATTCATCGCCAGTCATTCCTTCATCATCACCAGCCCAATTGCCTTTGGCTTTAACCCAATGAAACAAATCAGGAATTGGTGAAGTGTAATTATCATCTAGCAATTCTAGTTCTTTGTCTTTATCAGAGAATATTTTTAAGAAAAGCATCCAACCGAGTTGTTCAATGCGTTGGGCATCACCGTTAAGACCCGTGTCTTGCCACATGATGGTTTGTATGCTTTTTAAAATAGAGGAAATGTTGGACATTAGTGTTTTTTATTATTTTAATTGTTATTTAATTATTCTTCAATTGCTTGAAAACAAAGAGGTTTGTAATTTTAATTCTTATTTTTAATTCTCATTTAATTTTTTTTTGCCAACGAATAGGTTTTTCCTTTTTTGATGCCGTCAGTAAATACAATCCCTTCTTTTTCAAGTCTTAACAAACATTTTCTAATATCCTCAATAGGTAAATCTGAAATTCTACTTTGAATATCAGAACTTTTACTCTTAGGATATAGTTTTAAATCTTCCTCAATTAGTGCTTTCAAACGATGGGGTTCAATCACTTTTAGAGTAGGTTTTATATTTATTTTAGAATTAATTAAAAGCTTTGGATTAATCAAATATTCAGTTCCTTTCTTAATACCTCGTGTAATAATTATAGCTTGTTCAATCATTTTATTGACATAAGTCCTAAGCCTATCTTCATCTGTTAATTGTAATTCTTTAGTAAGTTGGGTAGCAAGAATTTTTTTATAACGAGTTATAATACCTAGAGCAATGAATTCTTTTTGAGATAATTGATAATTGGTAGCTATGAAATCTAAAAGCAAAACAGCCTCCTCATCTAAAATTCTTGAATACTGTATTACTGATGTCGAATTGTAATCCGAAATAGGAATAGGAAAAGCTTTGGCATCACGGCTAGTAATTTCATAAATTAAATTATAGCCTGTACCTTCTCCTTCCATTAATTTTAAATCATGGAGGATTCGTATTAAATGTGGGTTTCTTCTATAAGTAGTATGAAGTATATTGTCTTTGGTAATACCTAAAGGCAAACCACCAGGATTCGTTATTTCTAATCGGTCTTGGTACACCTTAATAAATATATCACCTGAAATCGTATAGCTTTTGTGAGCTATAGCATTGATAAGCAATTCTCTAATTAATCGGGCATCATAATGTCTTATTTTATTCCGAAACAACCCTAAAGGAAATTCATCATAATAAGTTAATTCGATTGCTTCTTTCTCAATTTCTAATAGTAACTCTTTAGGATTTTTAGAGTAATCCTGCCAATCTTCCTTTCTTATTTTCTTTTCTAACTCATCATAAACAATGTACTGAACTGTTAAAGGATAAACTAATCGGCTTCTTTGCGAAGCTGTACCTAACCATAGAACACCAAGATTGGTCAATTTACCTTTATCAATTAGATTGTAATGCTCAATAATTTCAATGTCTGATAATTCTTTGGTATTTTGTTTTACCCTATCTGATTTTCTGATTTCATCTGCAAACCATCGCATATTCATTTCAGGAATTTCTGTATAAGAAACGTTTCTAGTTTGTAATTCCCATTGAAAAGCGTCTTTTTCACTTGCTAGACGAACTATATCTTCGCTTCTTGCAGGTTGGCATTGGTCTCCAATTCGGATATAAATTTTCCCGTCAGCGGTAGTAGCTACTGATTTTAACGTAGGATAAACCGTAATGCTGAAAAACTGACTTCCATTGGCATGGGTTTCAATTTCGCCAAGCTGAAATCCAACATTAAAGCACAATGATTTTAATCTAGTAACCGTTTCATTTGCTGTTTTAACAGTAATGGTTTGTTCTAAAGGCGGTTGCTTATCTTTGTCTTCAATACCTATAATAATTTTTCCACCATGCACATTAGCAAAGGCGACACTAGTTACCGCAAGGTCTCTCAATCCATCGGACTTGATTTTTCCTGCTGAATCTAATACTTTTTTTAAGCTTTTATAATCAATACTTATGCCTTCTTCCATCAAAATTAACCTGTTATTTAGTATAATTCGTTTTTCTAATTATTTTATATTTCTTCTTAATGCACTTTTTATTTTTCCTGAATTTTCTTCGTCAAAATGATTCATAATTTCAAAGGGGTCCGTTTCTTCTGCTTCCCATTTTCCTTTTTTAAATTTAAAAGAATAAATGAATGGTTCGTGAAAATTGGAAGCATTATTATTAACAACAATTTCCAGAAGGTCTTTTGCTTTAAACGTTAGCGGAACATCAAAAGCGTCAGGTTCATTTAAACGATTTAATAGTGTGTTTTGGTTTTCTTCAAAACTTGAATCCAACATGCTTGTTGGCATCATTGGTTCTCCCATACAAAACAAATCTTTATCTTTAGAATATCGATAGAGAATCCAATAATGTTTTAGCTTTTCAACAGAACCTTTGGCACAAGTGCAAAACTTGATTTTATCGGATACGATACACATTTATGCTTTTCTATATAATTCGGTTTCTAATTCTTTTACAGCATCCAAATAATGTTTCTTATCTCCAAAATGACTTATGATTTCAATTGGAGAACCATATTCGTCAAAAGGTTTTACTCGCAATACTTCAATGCTTTCAATATTTTCAACGCCTTCATCGGCATATTTATCCAATAATGTTTCTAAAACTTTTCGAGCTTGCTCACCATACTTGATAAAGTAGTTACGTTTCTTAACGTTATTGGCTCGTTCTTTTCTAGTTAATGGTGGTTGGTCGTAGGCGACATGACAAATCAAATCAAATAAATCTACTTGTTTATCTACAGCTTCATAAAGAGCTTCAACCATAACGCCTTGTTCTTGTAATTCTTTTATGATAGCTTCTTTTTTGTCTGCATGGTTCCAAGTCAAAAGAAAGTCTTCCAACGAAGCGTATTTACCTTTGATGATTTCTTTGGTATGGTCTTTTAAGCTTATAGTTATTGGTTTGCCATTAGAATCAAAAAACAACTCTCTGGAAACTAAAACCGAAACATTTACACCATTGATGTATTGTTTAGGTCTTTTGACATATTCTGTTTGCGGTTCTTCCAAAGGATTTCTAATTACAGGTTTTTCTATAGTAATTTCAGCACCAGTTACTTCGTCAATAATTGGGGTTTCATCTTCCTCTTCTTCCTCCTCAATTCCAGCCAAATCTATATCCTGAGTTATAGGCTTAGCCCTTAATGGGTCACCATCAAAAGCAGGGTCGGCAAAATTATCTGTTGCATTTCTGAAATCTAAAATGGTAAAATAGAGTTTGTCAAATTCTTCATTAATTCGGGTTCCACGACCTACAATTTGCTTGAACTTTGTCATGGAATTAATATTGGCATCCAATACAATTACTTTACAGGTTTGGGCATCAACACCAGTTGTCATTAATTCAGAAGTGGTGGCAATAACAGGATATTTTTCTTCGGGATTAATGAAGTTATCTAGTTCCCGTTTACCTTCATCATTATCACCCGTAATTTGCATTACATATTTGTAATTTTCAGCAACCAAATCGGCATTGTGTCTGGAAATGGCGTTTCGCATCCGTTCAGCGTGGTCAATATCAACACAGAAAATAATAGTTTTTGCAAAGCGGTCTAGTCCTTTTAGGTATTCCGTTACTTTTTGAGCAATAATGTCTGTTCGTTCATCAATAACCAGTTTCCTGTCAAAATCTTTACGGTTGTAGATTCGGTCTTCAATTTCAACTCCATCTTTGTCGGTTTTCCCTTGTTGTGGGCGATACCCTTCGGAATCCACATTCAAAGCCACACGAATCACTTTGTAAGGTGCTAGGAACCCATCATCAATTCCTTGTTTTAAAGAATAAGTATAAATAGGTTCTCCAAAATATTCGGTATTACTTGTTTCTTTAGTTTCTCTAGGAGTAGCAGTTAAACCGATATGAGTTGCGTTGTTAAAATAAGTTAGTATTTCTCTCCAAGCACTTTCTTCATTGGCACTACCACGATGACACTCATCAATAACAATCAAGTCAAAAAAGTCAGGAGAAAATTGTTTGTAGGCGTTGGCTTCTTCATCAGAGCCAGTTAAACCTTGATATAAAGCCAAGTATATTTCATAACTTTTGTCAATCATTCGGTGTTTTACTACCGTCATTTTATCTTTAAAATGTTTAAAATCCCCTCTTTTGGTCTGGTCAATCAAAGCATTTCTATCGGCAAGAAAAAGGATTCGTTTTTTTGCACCACTTTTCCAAAGTCTATGAATAATTTGAAAAGCAGTATAGGTTTTTCCAGTTCCAGTTGCCATTACCAAAATGATTCTGTTTTGTCCGTTTGTAATAGCTTCAACAGTTCTGTTTACAGCAATTTGTTGGTAGTATCTAGGTTTACGCCCTGAACCATCTGAAAAGTATTTTTGCAAAGCTATTTTCTCTCCATTAGGAGTTACGATTCCTTTATATTGTTTGTATTTATACCATAAAGCTTCTGGTGAAGGAAATTCATCTATGGTTAATTCCGTTTCAATTGTAGCATCAGTTACCGTTCTGTCATGAAAAAGAAAACCATCCCCATTGCTACTAAAAACACATGGAATATCTAAGGTTATTGCATAACCTAGAGCTTGTTGGATTCCAGCTCTAACAGAATGCTTGTTGTCTTTTGCTTCAATTACAGCTATAGGATTGTCTTGGTAATACAGAATATAATCAGCCCGTTTTCGTTCCCCACGTGCTGTTAATTTGCCTCTAACGTAGATTTTACCATCCGTAAAGAAAACTTCTTCCAATATTTGCTTATGCAAATCCCACCCTGCTTTTTGAAGTGCAGGAGTTATAAATTTTGTACAGATGTCACGTTCTGATAAGCCTTTTTTATTTTGCATATAATTTCAAAAATACATTATGAAATGCGAATTATTGTTAGTGCATTTGCTTTCAATATAAAAGTTTAAAAATAGGGATTTTACTTTTAGTTATACACCATTTTTACCACTTAGTTGAAAAGTATTTTAACAAACAAATTACCGTAATGATTTTGACAATTACGGTCAATAAAACCTATAATATTAAAAAATCCAATAAAAAGAGGATACTGAACGCTTACACTACTATTTAAATCAATTAAAAACCTTTAATTTTCACAAAACCCTTATAGTAAAAGTTTGCTGGTGTCGTACCTTTTGGAACCTTAAAAAGGTTTATAAAAAGTATTTGAAAAAATTCTAAAAAAAAATTTTACCGAACAATATCATGGGCCAGTATTAAGCAAGACAGGCAGCCCATACAGGAGGGTGGTAACGGAGGGAAGGGGCTGGGGTCGTATTGCAGGGTGTAATTACACATAAGTGTATATAATGTGTTGGTAATATGTCTTGCCATTTTACCCTATATTTTTAATAATAATACTCAAAATGGCAAGGTATATTTCATGTGTAAACTGCTGAATAACAAGGATTATAGTTATATTGATTATCGTGATGCAAATTCTGTATCAAGAATTTATGTCTTTTTTTCGTTGTTCAATATGATGCTAAATTACAACGCCAGAACGTATTATGAAGCTAAAACATTCTTTAAATCTTTTGGATACACTAGTAACCAAGTAACTAAATTTCTGAAATTAACTCTAAATTAAAAGGAAGCTTTTACCGAACAATGACCAGAAAGGAAGATAAACTTATCCAAGGTTTAGATACATCAACAGATTGGACCATACTGCCGTTAGATTACATGATGCGGTAATAATGTTTAACACACCCGAAAATCAAAACTTAACAACCGAAATTGGGAACTATAAATTTGAAATAACGAAATTTTAATCCTAAGTCGATTTAATTTTTATCTATTTATAATAAAAATAAATTAACCACTTTACGGTTTCCCGTAAAGTAAATGATTTTGAATATATTATATTTGAGTATTTTCTATTGAATTATTTAATATAAAGTAGATTCAGTTAGATGAAAAATTTGGTTATAATCTTATCTAAAATAGTTTGACTAAAAATAAAACACTTTAATATTCATTGCTATGAATCAAAATATCAAAAAAATTTTATTGACAATATTATTAATGTTTACTGCAATAACCATAGTAAACGCTCAAGAGCAAACTGTAACAACTCCATTACCTAAAAAAGCAAAACAGAAGACTATCAAATATACTGATTATCAATATGCAAGTATTGGATATGTGTTAAACGATAAATTTGTTGAAGGTCAAAAGATTACTTTTTTTAACACAAAAAGTGAAACTAGCAAAATCGATTTGCCATATTTAGATATGTTCACAATTAAAAACACAAAATTAACTGATACCATAATTAGTGGAAATTATTTTATAAAAAATAGTATGCCTTACATTGAAGGTACTCTTTATTTAGGTAACGATGGTTCTCTGACGAGAGGGTTATTTAAAGTTACTAATTATGAGAAAAAGGAATTGGTTCCTATTTCTACTAATGAAAGTAAATTGAATATAGAAATATCTGATATTTACTATTACCAAATAGGAATTCTTATTTTAAAAAAACTTCCTGATAATACATTCTCTATTAATATAAAATATAATGATTTGACATTAGAAACAACTATTCCTTCCCTTTCGTTTCAGGAATTTAATTCTAATGAAATGGAATATTTAAAATCTGAAATAATAAAATCAAAACAGGTGAAATTGTCGTATAATAATGGAGATGTATTTATCGGTTATGTTATACATAGGAATGATTTACCAGCATATAGTAAATATGAATTGGGTGATTATGCTCCTAAAAGCGGTGAATATAGATATGCAAAAGGGGAAGTATGCAATGGTGATTTTGGGTTTAGTAATATTTTCAACAGTATTCACCTTGACAAAGGAACAACATTGTTTACTGATGGTTCTATTGAAAAGGACTATTGGATTGGTAAATATCATTTATCTTTAGACGAAGAAGAAAAAATACATAGAGAAAGTAACTCTCTAACAGAAATGCTAATAATGGCTAAAAGCATTAAAGGTGTAGAAGATAAAAAACTGGAAGAGTCAAAAATAGTAACAAATCAAGCAAAAAAGGAAACCCTTTTAAAACAACAAGCACGCAAAAAGAATCTAATTGTAAAGTATGGTGACTACTATGGAAATCAAATTAGTCTGGGGCATTTAGTAATTGGGATGACTAAAGCTATAGTAAATGAAGTGTGGAAAAAAGAATATTTTAATATTAGCACAGCAATTCGTAATAATCAAATAATTGAAGTATGGGAATTTAATAAAGAAAAAATGCAATTAGCAATTATTAATGAAGATACAAAAAATAAAGGAAAAGAAGGTGGTGACGCTGCTCTTGCTGCGGTATTAATGATGAATCTTTATGAAGAGCAATTTGGAGAAATAACCTTTCCAAAAACGCTTGTATTTATTAATAACAAGTTAACTGATATTTATAATTAATTGATTTAGAAAAAGCCTGACTATTCAAACAGATACAATATGACTTTATACGAGGCAATTGAGAAAGTTTTAAATCAAACAAGACAATCTATGACTACTCAGCAAATCGCTGACGAGTTAAACAAAAACGGATTGTATAAAAAAGGTGACGGCTCAATAATTACTGCTTTTCAAATACCCCCCGCTACCGCACGAATCCTTTCGTGTGGTATGTGAGTAGCTAGCCTAGATAAGTACTAAATTATTAGCTTATAAACAGCATGCTACTACGTAACATACACACGTAAAAGCTATAAAGCCTACAAACAGCCCAAACAGGAAAAGCGTTACTCCCCGTCCTACCTGTTTGGGCTTTTTTAGTATCAAAATACACGATAATGCTATTTTGAAGTTATCGGCCTCACCTATGTAAATAGGCTTATTTGCCCACATAATTCCTATCGCTAAATACGGTAAGCAAGCAACATTTAAATGCAAATTATAAGCTAAAAGAGGATTAATTCAAACTGACGCACTTAGATTTTCTTGGGTGTACTTAATAGGTGGCAAAATGCTTAAAAATGCACGATTTTGCATTACTTAAAAATCACCAACCCCAGTAAAATAAGGCATTCTTAAAAATACAGAATCCCTGGCAGGCAAGAGGTGGTCGGTTCGAATCCGATATTCTCCACA
>CAILTC010000302.1 GCA_903837025.1 uncultured Bacteroidota bacterium
GCATTCCAAAATTTTTCACTCCAAATAATGATGGGTTTAATGATTATTGGAACGTAAAAGGAGTCAATGCTAATTTTAATGCCAATGCTGTAATTTATATTTTTGACCGATATGGAAAGCTTCTCAAACAAATTCTTCCTTCGAGTCAAGGTTGGGACGGAACAATTAATGGCAATCCGTTACCTGCAGATGATTATTGGTACACTTTAAAATTAGAAGACGGCAGAGAATCAAAAGGTCATTTTAGTTTGAAACGCTAGAATTTTAAATAATTAAACTATGAAAATAATACTTTATATTTTATTAATGATCTCAATAAATTGGTCCATAAATGCACAAGAAGTACAAGTGACTTCAGGCAAAGTTCAGCGATTTAAAAATTTTAAATCTCAATTTGTAGATGCTCGAAATATAGATGTTTGGCTACCAAATGGCTATTCTGACAAAGAAAAATATGCTGTTTTGTATATGCAGGATGGACAAATGCTATATGATGCAAAAACAACTTGGAACAAACAAGCTTGGGAGGTAGATTCTATTGCGGGCAAATTGATTGATGAAAATAAAACCCGTAAATTCATAATTGTTGGAATTTGGAATAACAATAAAAAACGTCATCCTGAATATTTTCCTCAAAAACCGTATGAAAGTTTGTCTCCTTCCGAAAAAGAATTTGTCACCACCGAATTACAGAAATCAGGCCGAACCACCGAAGTTTTTAATCCCATATCCGATTTGTATTTAAAGTTTCTAGTACAAGAACTCAAACCATTTATAGACACTACTTTTTCGACAAAAAAAGACAGACAGAATACTTTTATAGCAGGTTCAAGCATGGGCGGATTGATATCGATGTATGCTATTTGCGAATATCCTGAAGTTTTTGGAGGCGCAATATGCATGTCGACACATTGGCCTGGTATTTTTTCGGTCGAAAAAAATCCAATTCCAAATGCGTTTTTTAATTATTTGGAAAACAAACTTCCAAATCCAAAAAATCATAAAATATATTTTGATTATGGAGATCAAACTTTAGATGCATTATATAAACCATTTCAGGAAAAGGCAGATCATATAATGGTAAAAAAAGGGTTTACCAAAGAAAATTGGAATACAAAATTCTATCCTGGCAAAGATCATTCTGAAAAATCTTGGAGAGAACGATTTGACATTCCACTTCAATTCGTACTAAAAAAGTAAAAAAAAGAGCCATTCTTGAGAATGGCTCTTTTACTATTATGAATGTTCACTATTTTTTTTCTAAGTAGAGATAATCATTTTCATTGTTTCCATCTCCGGAACTAAATCGCAATTGAGAAGCATTAAATTCAAAAACTTTCCAGTTTTCGTTTAATTTCCCCAAAGGATCCGAGTTTAATTTTATTTCGAATTTTCTATTTCCGTTATCTATACTTGTTGACCAATTCCCATTAAATATTTTTCCTGACTTTGTTGCAATTAATGTATAATCAGCATTAAAAACAAAACTAAATCCAATATAATTTGAAGTTATGTCATTGCTATTGTAATAACAATAAGAAATCGTCCAAGAATTAGCAGTGATTAATTGCATAAAATCAAGATTTGTATTCGTATTCCCAGGGCAATTATCAACAGCATTTTTTATAACATCTTCAAATTGACCATTGGTTGTTATCGTACTATTTTGTCCGTTTTGATCCTTAATAGAGATCGGATAACTAATCGATATGAATTTATTACTTCCTAAATTCGTAATAAAATTAAACATCGATATGTTATCAATAATAGAAATTGAGCTCGCAATTTGATAATTACTATCATAAACATTAATCGTTATTGGGTAATTAATTGAAAGGCAATTTATTTTCCCAAATACATTTGTATCTAATTGACAATTAGAAATTAAAGTATTAAAATCAGATTGACTAGCAATACTTTTTTGAGTATAATCGTCAAATATAACTGTAATTGGAAAATGAATATGTACGATGTCATTATCGTTAGAATTGGCATTGATAGTATTCAGAACCAATTGATAATCACTAGAAGAATTTATAGGAATTTGAACATAATTTACAGTAACTACAAAAGGCAATTTTATCATAAAACAACTAGATTTGTCAATGATATTATCTTGAGAAGTATTTAGCATGGCCAACCTTTGAATTTCGGTTGTCAACGGTGTAGTTTTAGTAATAGTTTCATTGGTGTTATAAACCTCTTCCACTGAACCTTTTTGACAAGCTGTGAAGAAACCTATAAACATTAAAAAAATAAAAAAAACTTTAAACTTTATCATAATCTAACCCGAATCGAAGTTATTACAAATATAAGAAAAATAAAAACCAAAACTCCCAAGCAATATTTAAACAAATATTACTCGGAAAGTTGGTACTAATTATAAAATATTTAATGTCTATTTACCCCAAACAAACATAAATAAGATTGTGACAAAACTATAAATCAAAAAAAAAAAAAATATTGTCTAGAACTAAAACAATTTATATCAACTATACCCTACCTGAGTTAAAAAAATTATATATTTGTATGCCTTCAAAACATTGAATTAATGTCAAAACACTCACTATCAGAGACCTGCGACGAAATTGTTTTTTCAAATTTTTTTAAAATTCATATTAAACCGCTTCGCAACTTTCTTTTTTATAAATATGGAAATGAAGACCAAGCAGAAGATTTAACACAAGAAGCTTTTATAAAACTTTGGCAAAATTGCGCTTCAGTTCCTATCGAAAAAGCAAAATCTTATATTTATACTATTGCCAATAATAGTTCGCTAAATGAGGTGAAACATAAAAAGGTAGTTTTAGAATATGAAAAAAATTTCAATGGTATAGATAAGACCATAGAAAATCCGGAGTATATTCTTGAAGAAAAGCAATTCAAAAACAAACTCTTGAAAGCAATTGCAGATTTGAATGAAACACAACGTATCGCTTTTTTGATGCATCGAATTGATGGAAAAAAATATAGCGAAATCGCTGATGAATTAAATATTAGTGTAAAAGCGGTTGAAAAGCGCATACACCTGGCATTGGTTGAGTTACGAAAAAAAATTGAAAACATAAAGTAGGGTTAAGTCCTCTTTACTTGTTCTATACGTATAAGTGAAATACCATGGAAAAAAATTACATTTTAGCCAAATGGCTTAACAACGATATGACAAAAGAAGAATTAGCCGAATTAAAGGCTGATCCTAATTTTGAAGAATATGATAAAATCAAAAACTATTCTGCACTGTTAAAAGTTTCTGATTTTGATGAAGCAAAAATTTTAGAAAACGTTATTAGTCATAAAAAAACGTCGCCTAAAGTTATTCCGTTATATAAAACTTGGATCTTTAGAGTCGCTGCAGTTTTAGTAATTGCTCTAGGAATTACCTTCACTGTGCAAAATTTTGCGACACAAACCCAATATGCTTCTAACGGGAAAAGAATTACTTTTTCCCTGCCAGACAATTCTCAAGTAGTTTTGAATGCAGGCTCAGAAATTGAATACAAAAAATGGAATTGGAGCAACCACAGAAATCTTGAATTACAAGGGGAAGCGTATTTTAAAGTGGCCAAAGGTCAACGATTTGAAGTAAAAACAGA
>CAILTC010000303.1 GCA_903837025.1 uncultured Bacteroidota bacterium
AACATACGGGGTAAAACGGTCAATTGACCCTTGGTAGCAAGAGGTTTAATGCCGGGAATAATAGGGACATTGATTCCGGCGGCACGACAGCGCTCAACAAAATCAAAATACTTTTTTGTCTTGTTTAATTGAATTTTGCCATCATAAAACTCTTGATTTGTAATGGGATAATTCAAAAATTGCCATAAATAATCAAATGAAATATGTGAGGAAATTACTTTACTCGGTTCAATTTTAAAATAATAATCGTTTATTTTTTTGACAAACTTCCCATTATATAATGAGCCAGAACCCCATGTTGGATCAAATATAAACCACTTATTATCAATTTTAGCAGCACACCAAGCATGCGCCAGAGAAGCTACACTCCCATTTTGCTTGGTATAACCTTCAATAATATAGGATTTAATTCCAATTTTATTTGAAATATCATTAAAAACTTCGGCATAATGAATACAAACTCCTTTTTTAGTTTTTAGAGCAATATTGATTTTTTCTTGTGGAGTTTGGTTCGAATTATCGAAAAGCATATTCTTCACATCATAACTAATATTGGATGCCGTCCAATAAAAAACTGCTCGAATTTTGTCGTTTTCTGTTTTAAAATTAGCGTTTATGTAAGTCGCAATTGCAATTGTAGAAGTAGTTGAATTAATGGGAATAGACTCGATTTTTTTATCGATTAAAGCAAATCCAACATTGGCTTGACCAAAACTTAAAATGGAGAAAAGGAAAGCAAAAACGATGAAAGCTTTTTTCATTTTATTTGGATTACCACTAAAATAGAAAACTACAAATTAGCTTGAATTTCTATGGCTAAATCTTCGAATTCTTCTTTAGTCATTGCCACTTTATTTTGGAAACGTATTTCGTCCATTTCATTTAATGGAATTAAATGAACGTGTGCGTGAGGAACTTCAAGACCGATAACTGCCATTCCTATTCTTTTGCAAGGAACGGTTTTTTCAAGTGCTATGGCAATTTTCTTAGAAAACTGCATGAGTCCAAGGTACAAGTCGTCTTCTATGTCGAAAATCTTGTTGATTTCCTGTTTTGGAATACATAAAGTATGTCCTTTAGCATTTGGATTTACATCCAAAAAAGCCAAAAAATTAGCGTCTTCAGCTATTTTATAACAAGGAATTTCTCCTTTTATGATTTTTGTAAAAATACTTGACATCGCAAAAATGTTTAATTGTTTAACTGTTTATTCGGTTAATTGTAAAATCGGTTAAACGATTCAACAACAATACGATTAAACTATTAGTCTCTAGAAATTTCGAGGATTTCAAATCTTAAAACTCCGTTTGGAACTGTGATTTCGGCAATACCACCGACTGAATTTCCTAGTAAGCCTTTACCAATTGGCGAAGTTACAGAGATTTTTCCGGTTTTTAAATCGGCTTCACTTTCGGCAACAAGCGTATATTTCATTTCCATTCCGTTAGACAGATTCTTGATTTTCACGTTAGATAAAACCAAAACTTTAGAAACATCTAATTGGGTTTCATCAATTAATCTGGCGTTCGAATGTACGTCTTCTAATTTGGCAATTCGCATCTCCAACATTCCTTGTGCTTCTTTGGCTGCATCGTACTCGGCATTCTCAGACAAATCGCCTTTATCCCTTGCTTCTGCAATATCTGCGGATGCTTTTGGACGCATCACACTTTTTAAATAATCTAATTCTTCTCTTAATTTTTTTAATCCTTCGGCTGTATAATACGATACTTTCGTCATAACTTCATCATTTATATAAAATAGAAAAAATCCCATCAGGACGGGATTTCTTTCCACAAAGATATTGTTTTTAATTTTTAATTCACAATTTAATGCTAATCATATATATTTCAAAGTTAAATTAAATTAAATTTGTTTCTACAATTCTTTTAATATATTTCAAACAATGAAAAAGTATTTTCTACTATTAATTGCTATTCCACTTTTTTTTGGCTGCAGCCCAAACAACTTCAATAATAATAACCCCAATTTACCTAATTATTCTTTTTCACTAAATATCAATATGGATTTGCCTTCATATTCCAGTCTTTTATATCCAAGTAATGCCGTTTTTTATTATGGTCAAGGGGTTCGAGGAATAATTATTTTTAATACCGGAAGCGGTTATAATGCCTTTGATGGCGCTTGTCCTAATCAAGCTTTAGGAGGTTGCTCAACCATGAAAATAAATGGAATCAATGCTGTTTGCCCATGTGACAGCAAGCAATACAGCTTATTTACTGGTCAAGGTGGTTTGCAATATCCGTTGAAACAATACCGAGTTGAACAGAATGGAAATACCCTTCGCATATATAATTAGCAAAAAAAAATCCTGATAGCGAACTATCAGGATTTTAAAAATAAAACATCCTTACTTTAAAACTTCAAGGTTAATCCAACCAAGAAATTGATTCCCGCTTGCGGATAATAATAAGGTGTGATATCATACATAGCCCCGTTTGAGATGTATTTCTTATCTAAAATATTGTTTGCCAATCCGGTAATTACAATCGATTTGAAAACTGATTTTGGTTTAATTTCATACGCAATATTCAAATCGTTTACAAAATAGTCAGCTAATTTCGCAGCCGGTAATTCGATATTATTCATATATTGATCGCCAACAAATTTTTGCAATAATGAAATTTGCAAGTTTCCGATTGGTTTATAAACCAAAATATTTCCCGCAATAACCGAAGGTGAATAAGAAATAGCTGTCGTTCCGTAATTTTGCCCCGCTACAGACAAATCAATATTTCTATTGCTGCTCAACGTAAAATTAGGTCGGATAAAAAACTTTTCTGACAATGCGATTGTAGCATCAACTTCTAATCCTAGACGATAACTTACATCAC
>CAILTC010000304.1 GCA_903837025.1 uncultured Bacteroidota bacterium
GAGATGCGCCTCGAGATGTAATTCGTCATCGTTGAGATACCAAACGTGAATATGGTGCAATTTGCCCACGCCTTTAACTTGATGTACTTCACTAATAATTTCATTGATGTCGATGTGTTCAGGTGTAAAAAGCATCAACATTTTTGTAGATGTTTTAAGTAAATCGAAACCTACAACAATCAAATAAATAGCAATAATCAAAGTCATTACACTATCTACCCAATACCATTGGAAATATTTCATTAGTAAACCACCAATTAAAACGGCTACCGAAGCTAACATATCTGTAAATAAATGCAAATAAGCCGATTTCATATTAATATTTTTATCAGCGTCTTCTTTCAACATTAAAACAGATAATCCGTTGACAACAATACCTAAAAGAGAAAGCCAAATTACTAAATCGGATACTATTTTATGTGGATTGAAAAAACGATCGGTTGCTCCATAAATCAAAAACAAAGCAACAATTATTAACGTCATTGCATTTACGAAAGCAGCAATAAGTTCCGCTCTTTTGTAACCAAAAGTTTGATTTACCGAAGCTTCTTTTTTAGACAATTTGTGAGCAATATAGCTAAAACCCAAGGAAAGAACATCTGAAAAATTATGTAATGCATCTGACATTAATGCCAAACTTCCCGAAAGAATTCCGCCAATAAATTGGGCAATTGTAATTATAAGATTTAATAAAATGGAGAATAATAAATTTTTACCTTGTACTCCGTGACTGTGGCTGTGCCCATGACTATGTCCGTGGCTATGACCGTGACTATGGTTGTGATTATGACCCAAAATTAACAGCTTATTTTATTAACTCTAATTTGATGTCTTCCGCCTTCAAATTCAGTATTCAAAAAAGTTTCTACCATTTCGACAGCTTGAGGAATTGAAGTATATCGCGCTGGAATACTTATAATATTAGCATCATTATGTAAACGGGCCAATGCGGCTATTTCTTTTATCCAACATAAAGCAGCACGAACTTTGGCATGTTTATTCACAGTCATTGCTATACCATTTCCTGAACCACAAATAACGATTCCAAAATCGGCTTTTCCTTCGGAAACATCTTTGGCAACAGCATGACCAAAATCAGGATAATCTACACTATCAATAGTATCGGTTCCATAATTCGTGACTTCATGACCTTTCGATTCTAAATATTGAACAATTGCTTTTTTGTAATCTGGTCCTGCGTGGTCGTTTCCGATGGAGATTTTCATTTTGTTTGTTTTAATTTTGATTGCAAATTTAATGAAAGAAACTAAGATTTGTTATTTTAATTTATTTATTATGTCAATTTTATAATTACTTGATTATTAGTAATTAATGATTATATATTCCTTATAATTATATTAAAACTAAGGGGTTCTATTTTTAATAAATTGTTAAATTAATGTAATGTTAATAGTAAAACCTAAACCCTTGATTATCAATTAACGTTAAGTTAACATTAATTGTTTATAAGTTTAGATAGAAAATTAGAACTATTTCTTGTTTGTGTTGAATAAAAATGTAATCCAAAATGCAGTTGAAATAAACTAATTTAGTTTGCTGAATTTTTATAAAAGTTATTGGCATAAAAATTACTATTGTTAACAAAAAACAGATGGTAAACTTATTTACAAAACTAATCTGTTTGTATTTATTAACCATTGTTAATAGCTTTTTAAAATGACTTAAAAATAAAGCTTTTAACATAAAAAAACTCTGTTAATAAGTCCTTATAAAAACAAATATCTTTAAATAAATGTTTTTCTAAATAAAGTTATAGTAACTATTAACATGCTATAATAACCACCAAAAATTAATTTAAATTTAAATTTTCTTTTTGTTGTATTTAATATATGTTGACAACTTTCGAAAATTAAACAATTTTCAAATTTGTTTTTAAATCGTCTAAAATGGATTGAACCGTTTCAAAATCGTTAGGATGAATTTTTAATTTAATTCCGCCCAAAGCATTTGAATAAAAAGGAGCAATGGAAGACATGGTTTCATTTTCGAAAAAATAATGAATTCCTTCTTGATCCAATCGATGTTTAAGAACCACTATTTCGTGATTATAATTGAATAAGGCAATTGTTTTAAATTCTTCCATCTTTGATGTTTTTATAAAGATACAAAAGTTATTATTTATTTAAAACTCAACTTAGAATTCGTTACACTGAATACAATTTCGTAATTTTAGACTTTTAAGAAACGATTTATGACTAAAAAACTAAGAAAACCAGTAAAAAAGGAGAAAGACTACTCCGATAAAATTATAAAAATACTATCACAAAATGCTAATAAAGCATTTAACTATAAGCAAATAGCTGCTATATTAGACCTTGATGATACTAAATCAAGAAACGAAATTATAAGAGATTTAAAAATTCTAGCTTCTACAAAAAAAATTGTAGAATCAGAACCAGGAAAATATCTTGTTAAAGCAATTAGCCAAGATTATTACGAAGGAACAATTGATATGACAGGTCGAAAAACGGCTTATTTTGTTTGTCCGGAACTAGAAGAGGATGTATTTATTCCGACTAATAATTTAAACCGCGCATTAGACAAAGACATTGTCAAAGTTTATGTTTATAATCGTAGAAAGGGTAGAAGACCCGAAGGTGAAGTTATAGAAGTTGTCGAAAGAAAAAAGACTGACTTTGTAGGTGTAATCGATATTCAGAAGAATTTTGCTTTTGTTTCGACCGCTAACCCAAAAATGTACACCGATATTTTTATTCCAAAAGATAAATTAGGCGAAGCGGAGCAAGGTGATGTTGTTTTAGTTCATATTGAAGATTGGCCTAAAAGAGCCGATAGTCCTTTTGGAACTGTTGTTAAAGTTCTTGGAAAACCTGGTGAACATGATACCGAGATTCATGCTATTTTAGCAGAATACGGTTTACCTTCTGAATTTCCGGTAGAAGTAGAGGTTTATGCTCAAAAAATTGATACAACAATCCATGAAGAGGAGATTAAAAACCGTCGGGATATGCGGGATACATTGACTTTTACTATTGACCCTAAAGATGCAAAAGATTTTGATGATGCCTTATCTTTTAAGAAATTAGAAAATGGAAATTACGAAATAGGGGTTCATATTGCCGATGTTTCTTATTATTTAGAAGAAGGAACAATCCTAGATGATGAAGCGTATCAACGTGCGACTTCGGTTTATTTAGTAGATAGAGTAGTGCCCATGTTGCCCGAAGTTTTATCTAATTTTGCTTGTTCCTTACGACCAAGAGAAGAGAAATATACCTTTTCGGCAATATTCGAAATCACTGAAAAAACTCAAGTTGTTAACCAATGGTTTGGTAGAACAGTGATTTTTTCGGATCAACGATTTTCTTATGAAGAAACACAGCATATTATAGAAACACAAGGAGACATTATTCCTGAGGAAATTTCTATTACTGGAAGTTCATATCAAGTTTCGGAGGAAATTGTTTCTGCAACCTTAAAATTAGATCAATTAGCGAAGATTTTCCGAAGAGATAGATTGAATAATGGTGCTATTTCTTTTGATAAAGTTGAAGTAAAATTTAATTTAGATAATGAAGGAGAACCAGAAGGAGTTTATTTTAAAATATCGAAAGATGCCAATCATTTGATTGAAGAATTTATGCTTTTGGCCAATAAAAAAGTCGCAGAATACATTGGTAAACAGAATAAAACCTTTATTTATAGGATTCATGATGAACCCAATGTGGATAAATTAATTGCCATGCAAACGGTAATTGCTAAATTTGGTTATAAAATAGATTTCAGAAATAAAGGGGATATTTCGAAATCATTGAATCAGTTAATGGCGGAAGTTAATGGTAAAAAGGAGCAGAATTTAATTGATACTCTTGCGATTAGAACCATGAGTAAAGCTAAATATTCGACCGATAATATTGGACATTACGGATTAGCATTTGATTATTATAGTCATTTTACATCGCCAATTCGTCGTTATCCTGATGTTATGGTACATCGATTATTGCAATATTATCTTGACGGAGGAAAATCGGTTGATCAAGAAACGTATGAAGTAAAATGTTTGCATTCGTCTACAATGGAAGGTTTAGCAACCAATGCCGAGCGTGATTCTATTAAATATATGCAGGTAAAATACATGCAGAATCACAACGATCAAGAATTTTTGGGAGTTATTTCTGGTGTTACAGAATGGGGAATTTTCGTTGAAATTATCGAAAATAAATGTGAAGGAATGGTTCGAATTAGAGAGATAAAAGACGATTACTACACGTTCGACGAAAAACAATATGCCCTTGTAGGTGCAACAACAAAGGCTTTGTTACAATTAGGTGATGAAATTTACGTTAAAGTAAAAAATGCCGATTTAGTAAAAAAACAATTAGATTTTAATTTTATTAGAAGAAACCAATAAACATAAACAATGAAAAAAGTAATCGTTCTAACATTCGTATTATTTACACAATTAATAGTAGCCCAAGTCACAAGAGATTTAGGTGATTTTAATGCAGTTAAAGTATTTGACAAACTCAGCGTGAAATTAATTTCAGCTTCCGAAAACAAAATAATTATTACAGGAAACAGAGAAAGTGAAGTTGAAGTTGTTACTAAAAATGGAGTTTTAAAAATAAGAATGCCTTTTCCAAAATTATTATCAGGAAATGACATTACTATCAAATTATATTACAAAAAAATTGAAAGTATTGATGCTAATGAAGGAAGTAATGTATCAAGTGATAAAATTTTTAAACAAACATCAATTGATTTAGATTCAAGTGAAGGTTCTCAGATAAATATAGATTTAGATGTCGAAAAAGCGAATGTAAGGGCTGTTTCCGGCGGAATAATTGAATTATCAGGTAAAGCAACCAATCAAAATTGTATTGTTTCTGCAGGAGGTATTTATAACGGTAAAGATTTACATACTTCACAAACAGAAATAACGGTTTCAGCTGGTGGTCAAGCCGAAGTTTTTGCTACTTTATTAGCCGATGCAAAAGTAAAAGCCGGTGGTTCTATTTCTATTTATGGGAAACCAAAACAAATCAATCAGAAAACAATTTTAGGAGGAACAATTAAAGAAATAAAATAAATTTCTTCAGTATTTCTATTTTTAACAAAATTAAATTTTAATGATAAACGATATTTTATCAGGAATTCCATGGGGAATTTTTTTAAGTTTCATGATCGGACCTGTTTTTTTTATATTACTAGAAACGAGTATTATAAAAGGATTTCGAGCGGCTTTAGTATTTGATTTAGGGGTTGTTTTAGGCGATATCATTTTTATAGCTATAGCCTATTTAGGGAGTTATAGATTGATTCAAAGTTTAAAAGACAACTCTGCCTTGTTCATGTTTGGTGGAATACTAATGTTGGCTTACGGTGTTATTTCTTATATTGGTTTAAGAAAGGAACAAAAAATAGACACCGAAATTATTGATAATGAAATCATCAAAAAAAACTACGGAAGCCTTTTCATCAAAGGATTTTTCTTAAACATTATCAACATTGGAGTTCTAGGATTTTGGTTGGCCATTATTATTTCAGTTGGACCAAAATTAAATATGCAAACTTCAAGAATGATGACCTTTTTTGCCACCGTAATTATATCTTATGTGTTAGTAGATTGCTTCAAAATAGTATTGGCAAAACAGTTAAAAACGTCGCTTACACCAACAAATATTCTTAAAATAAAGAAGGTTATCAGTATTGTTTTAATGGTTTTTGGAGTGGTTTTAATATCTCAAGGTTGGTTTCCAAATGAAAAAGAAAAGATTAAAAATGTGTTGGAAAGGATTGATAAGTAGGGTTTTATAAATGGATTATAAACTTTGCTAATATTTATAAACGATTCGTAAGTGATTTTATAATAATTAAAAAATTTTAAAAATGAAAAAAGGAATACAAAGAATATCTCTTTTGGTAATTATATTATTTATGGTTTGTGGTTGTGCAGGA
>CAILTC010000305.1 GCA_903837025.1 uncultured Bacteroidota bacterium
AATTAGTTAAATTATTTTGTTTTTTGAAATTTGGATAAATACTGGTAAACTTCTAAATATTAAATTCAGAGTTATTGAGCCTAAAATTTTATTTCGTATTAGATTTTTTATTTTGGGTAATTATTTGAAATTCAACAAGAAACTTTAGTTTTTATTTAGGTTTAATTAATTTTAAAGACTGTTTTTTTGCCTAAATTTACTTGAAAATAAAAGAACAATTGCATTATGGAAAATATCGAAAAACCTACGTCAAATAAGTCGAATGGCGAGAATAAATGTCCATTTCACAGTGAACAAATAAAACAAGCAGGAGAAACCGCCAATAAAGATTGGTGGCCTAATCGAATTAATTTGAATATACTTCGCCAACATTCTTCGTTATCCAGCCCAATGGATGCGGACTTTGATTACCAAAAAGAGTTTTTGAGTTTAGACTTTGAAGCGCTGAAAAAAGACATCAACCAATTGATGGTCACTTCGCAAGATTGGTGGCCTGCAGATTATGGGCATTATGGTCCGTTATTTATCCGAATGGCTTGGCATAGTGCTGGGACTTATCGAATTTCAGATGGTAGAGGTGGAGCATCCAGAGGAAATCAGCGTTTTGCTCCGTTAAATAGTTGGCCCGATAATGTGAATTTGGATAAAGCACGGTTTTTGCTTTTGCCCATTAAACAGAAATATGGTAAAAAAATATCTTGGGCAGATTTAATGATTCTTACCGGTAACTGTGCATTAGAATCTATGGGGTTTAAAACTTTCGGTTTCGGCGGTGGTCGAATAGATATTTGGCAATCCGAAGAAGATGTTTACTGGGGTGATGAAACCGTATGGCTAGGCGATAAGCGTTATACAGGCGATCATGAATTAGAAAATCCATTAGCAGCTGTACAAATGGGGTTAATATATGTAAATCCCGAAGGCCCCAACGGAGAACCCAATCCTATTGGTTCGGCCGAGGATATCCGCGAAACCTTTACCCGAATGGCGATGAATGATGAAGAAACAGTAGCACTTATAGCTGGCGGACATACCTTTGGTAAATGCCACGGAGCGGGTGATGCAGCACTTGTTGGCAGAGAACCAGAAGGCGGAAATATCGAACAGCAAGGTTTTGGTTGGAAAAGCAGTTTTGGAACCGGAAAAGGAATAGATGCTATTTCAAGTGGTATCGAAGGCGCTTGGACACCCACACCCACAACATGGGACAATAGCTATTTCGAAACCTTATTTGGTTATGAATGGAGTCTAGGAAAAAGTCCTGCAGGTGCCTGGCAGTGGCATCCAACAGATCTTGCTGCGGCCACAGCTGTACCCGATGCTCACGATCCTAATCTTCGTCACGCACCTATGATGACAACCGCCGATATTGCTTTGAGAATGGATCCTATTTACGAACCTATAGCAAGATATTTTTTAGAAAATCATGATGAATTTACCAAGGTATTTGCCAAAGCTTGGTTTAAATTAACGCATCGGGATATGGGACCCAAAGTACGTTATTTAGGACCAGAAGTCCCAGATGAAGATTTAATTTGGCAAGATCCAATTCCAGCTGTGGCACACGAATTAGTGACTCTTGCCGATGTGGGACTATTGAAAGAACAAATTCTAGCATCAGGTTTATCGGTTTCTCAATTAGTTGCAACAGCTTGGGCTTCGGCATCTACTTTCCGTGATTCGGATAGGAGAGGGGGTGCAAATGGCGCCAGAATCCGTTTTGCCCCACAGAACAATTGGGAGGTGAATAATCCGACTCAATTAGCGGTTATTTTAGCGAAGTTGGAAGCAATTCGAAACCAATTCAATACCGCTCAAAAGGCAATTTCAATGGCTGATTTAATCGTACTTGCTGGAGCAGCAGCTATCGAAAAAGCAGCTAAAGAAGCGGGTAACGAGGTCGTTGTTCCTTTTAAACCGGGGCGTACAGACGCAACTTTAGAGCAAACAGATACAGCCTCTTTTGATGTTCTTGAACCCAAAGCCGACGGATTCCGTAATTATAGAAATAGTAATTTTAGCTTCGTAACAGAAGGAATGTTGGTCGATAAAGCACAATTACTAACCTTAACAGCGCCCGAAATGACAGTTCTTGTTGGAGGAATGCGGGTGTTAAACACGAATTTTGACGGTTCAAAACACGGTGTATTGACCAATACGCCCGAAACCTTAACCAACGATTTCTTTGTAAACCTATTAGATTTGGGGACCACTTGGAAAGCCATTGACGAAACAGCAGAACTATTTCAAGGAATTGACCGCGCAACGGGTAACTTGAAATGGACAGCAACTCGAGCCGATTTGATATTTGGTTCTCATTCCGAATTGCGCGCTTTGGTAGAAGTTTACGGTTCTTGGGACTCCAAAGAAAAGTTTTTGAAAGATTTTATAGCTGCCTGGAACAAGGTGATGAACCTAAATCTTTTTGATTAAGCTAAAAGATTTCAAGAATCAAATAACTGCGTTTTTAATTGGGGCGTGCCCCTCCAGTTGCTTCGTCGTGCCTCCTCGCCACTTTCGGGTCGGGCTATTCGTTGCAATCCACGCCCAAAAGCGTGGGATTTCCACTTCTATCCCTCACGCAGAGTAACTACAAAAAAAGAAGTCCAATTGACTCCCCTGTCATTGCGAGAAACGAAGCAAAGCAATTCTTTGGAGAGAGCATTAAGATTAAGAAATTTTTGATTGCTTCGCCAGTTCGCAAAAGCTCTCGGGTCAAAAATCGTTAATCAAAAATCTGCAATCATTTTTTTTTGTATTAACTAATAACATAGAAAAAGAGGCGGCTGGAGTGAGGTTTAGAATTATTTTTTCATTGTCATTTAGACCTGTTAGGGTTCAAAACGCTGACAGGGCTTAAAAAAATAGCACTTTTATAGGATTGTTAAATTTTTAGGGCTTACCAATGAATATCCAAACTAACAGGTAAAGTTCCTTTGCATTCCTTATTTTCAAGCAATTGATGCGCCGCACTTTCTTGAAATTCAGCAAAATCCTGATACACTTGCACAATTCCTGTAGCCGATTCTAAATTAGGAATTACTTGCAAAGAGTATGGATTTCCAAAAACATATACAATGCACTTTTTGGAGGAAAATACCTTTTCTAAAAATTCCAAAACCGAATCTTCAATCTCAAAATGATTCATCGGCTTTGCTTTTGGCACAAAAAGAGCAATAATTAGCGTGTCATAATTGGCGATAAATTTTTCTAATTCTTTCATCGAATTGAAATCATCTATTTTAATTTCCAATTCAGGCGAAGAAAGCGAAGAGGTCAATGTTTCGAAAAACACATTTTCTGTATTTTTATAGATACTTATTTTGGCAAGCGTATTTCTTTTTTGAGCCTCAAAAACCAGTGCTGTATTGGCATTGTCTTTTATTTTTGTAATGCAATTTTCGGAAATTTTCCGGTTCAAAACCGATGTGGTTTCAAAATCAAAAATCCCTTGCGGATCGGTATTTCCTGTTAGTATCCCAGCTTTTTGTTTGCATTGCAACAAGCGTTCAAAACTAGCTTCTATTCTTTCTGGTGTAGCGTTTTTGAGAATTTCCTGAATGCCTTCAGCTACGTTTTCGGCAAAGCAAAGCACGTCATTTCCAGCGTTGAAAGCTTCCCATTCGAGTTGTCCTTTTGTAGCGTACAATTTCGAAACGCTGTGCATATTCAAAGCATCCGAAATGACTAATCCTTCAAAACCCAACTGCTTTCGCAAAAGGGTTTCAATCACGAATTTCGATAAAGTAGCCGAAGTATTTTTGCCTTCATTCAAGGCTGGAACCGCCAAATGTCCGATCATAATCGAATCAACCTTATTTTCGATTCCTTTTATAAAAGGATATAATTCGTTTTCAAGTAATTGGTCTAAAGTTTCTTCTAAAACGGGTAATCCTAAATGCGAATCGACACTGGTATTTCCGTGTCCTGGGAAATGTTTTAAACATCCTAAATCCCCAACATCATTCATTCCGCGCAAATATTCAAGAGCAAAAATCGCCACTTTTTCTTTGTTTTGACCAAAGGAACGATAGCCAATTACAGGATTATTGGGATTGTTATTAATATCCGCCAAAGGCGCCAAATTATAATGAATCCCCGCCGATTTTAAGTCTAAACCTATTTGTTTACCCACTTCGTAAACTAGGTGTTTTTCACTTTCGGGTAAAGCCCCAAGCGTGATGGCGTATGGATATTGTGGTGTTTTTTCGACCCGCATCGCCAAGCCCCATTCGGCATCAATGCTCATTAATAATGGAGTAGAGGCGCATTTTTGAAAACGGATGATGAGTTCTTTAAGACGTTCGAAACTATTGTCGTTGAATTCAATTTTTTTCTTGGTTTCATAGTTGGTTGCGGCACTCGCCCGACTATGAAAAAAAGTCAATCCGCCAATGTTGTGTTTCTTTATAAGTCGTTCTATTTCTTGAAAATTTTCCTCGGTGTCGTTGATAAACGCCGCGGGAAAAAAGAATTGTCCTATTTTTTGTTCTAATGTCATTTTTAGAATTTTAAACTTCGTTGGTACGCTGATAAAACGGATTCGATTTCGCGAAAAAGCGGATAAAAAGCGAATCTTATAAATTGTTTATTTGTATTATTTTTTTTAAATCAGTTTTTTATCCGTGCTTTTACGAAGTAAATACGTGTCATCCGCGTTATATTTTTACTCTGTTTTCTTTCCAAAATCGCTAGGAAAAATCAAGAATCGAGATAAAATTAATCCTGGAATTGTGGAGCAAAGTACCCAAATAAAGAAATTACCATAACCCAAATATTCTTGAATATAACCACTCAACATCCCAGGAATCATCATTCCCAAAGCCATAAAACCTGTGGCAATAGAATAATGGGAAGTTTTAGACTCGCCATCGGCTACATAAATCAGAAACATCATAAAGGCAGCAAAACCAAAACCATAGCCAAATTGTTCGCAAATTACCGTTGTATAAACATAATAGATAGATTCAGGATGAAAATTCGAAAGCAAAATAAACCCAATTATAGGCAAGTGCATGGATAAAATCATCGGCAACATCCATTTTTTAAGTCCGTCTTTTGATATGGCAATTCCGCCTAGAATCCCACCAATTACTAGCGCAGAAACACCAAAGGTTCCGTAAATAATACCTACGTCTTCGGTGGTTAAACCCATTCCGCCCTTTATTTTTTCATCAATTAAAAAAGGAGTCAACATTTTTAATAATTGGGATTCTCCTAGTCGGAATAAAAGGATAAATGCTAAAACTAAACCGATTTGTTTCTTTTGGAAAAAAGTAGAAAAAACATGACCAAAACTAGCTTTTGGTGCTGAATCGGTTTCGGCAGCTAAAGTTTCAATTCGTGGCGTTGAAAAATAATTGTAAATCGTTATTAGGGTCATAATAAAACCAACAATCACCATAGTATAAGACCAAGCTTTGGTTTTGTCACCGTATTTCTGTTCTAGAAAACCAGCAATAATAACGATTAATCCATTTGCTGTTAGCAAGGAAAGACGGTAAAAAGTACTCCGAATTCCTAAGAAAAAAGATTGTTGTTCTTTGGCCAAAGCCAACATATAAAAGCCATCGCTCGCCACGTCATTCGATGCAGAAGCAAAAGCAGCTATCCAAAAAACTGCCAAACTCAGAACGAAAAAATTACGCATCGGAAGGATCAATCCAACGATTAAAAAGGCAATCGAAATCAATAATTGCATAGCCAAAAACCACTTTCTTTTGGTAGAATATAAGTCGATAAACGGACTCCATAATGGTTTTATCACCCAAGGTAAATACAATAAACTGGTATAAATCCCGATGTCTTCATTGCTGATCCCAAGGCTTTTGTATAGAATCACCGATACCGAAATAATAATTGCATAAGGCAAACCAGAAGCGAAGTTTAACATAGGTATCCAATACCAAGGTTTCGTATTATTTTCCATTTAATTTACCTTGGTTTTTGTTGACAAATTCACCGTTGTGGGTTCGCTTTCGTTACCAAAA
>CAILTC010000306.1 GCA_903837025.1 uncultured Bacteroidota bacterium
AATCTTAAGGATACTTTTTGACCATCTCCCATAGGAAGTGGTTTGTATGCTTTTTTATTAAACATGTTTCTTGTCGAGAAATTATTAAACGACAGTCCTAATGTACCTATAAAACCACCACCACCATAACCACCTTGAAGTTCGATTTGGCTAGCTCCTTTCTCAGTCAAAGGATATTCGATATCTACAGTTCCTGCTGAAGCATCTACATTTTTAAATTTTGGCTCGATAGATTCAGGATCAAAAAATCCTAATTGCCCAATTTCACGTATCGTTCTAATCAATAATTCCTTATTGTATTTTTCTCCGGGTTTTGTTCTTAATTCTCTATAGATTACGTGGTCGTTTGTCTTGTCATTTCCTGTTACTGTGATTTTGTTGAAATAAGCAATAGGACCTTCATTAACTCGAATTTCAAAATTAATGGTGTCATTGGCAGTTTTTACCTCAACGGCATTAATATTAGAAAACAAATAACCATTGTTTTGATATAAATTGGTAATATCCTCGCCGTCAGGTTTAGATTTATCTGCAATTCTTTTTTCAAGAAGTACACCATTATAAGTATCCCCTTTTTTAACCCCTAAAATATTAGTAAGGCCTTGATCTGAATAAACCGTATTTCCTAAGAATTTAATGTTCCCAAAATAGTATTTATGTCCTTCTTCGACTTTTATTTTTATTTTTAAAGCGTTTAAATCTTTATTATAGGCAACCGTATCCGAAAGTATTCTTGCATCTCTATAACCCCGTTCTTTATAAGCAGAAATAACCTTTTCTAAATCGGATTTGTATTTGTCTTTTATAAATTTAGATGCTTTAAGGGTCAACAGTTTCTTTTGTTTGGTATCCTTCATTGCACTTCGCAAAGTTTTGTCAGACAACTGTTTATTACCAACAAAATCAATTTCTTTAATCTTGACCTTTTCACCTTTATCAACATTTACTACCATATTTACATGGTTTACTTGAGCGGTATCTATTATGGTATTTATGTTTACTTTGGTATTATAATAACCTTCCTTTTTGTATTTATTTTCGATGTAATTCTTTGTAGTAGTGATTAAATTTTCATTTACTACTTTACTTTTGGTTAAGCTATTATCCTTTATTAAGCCTTCTATTTTACTTTTTTTAACTCCAACGAATTTTACTTCATTTAATTTCGGTAATTCTTCAATATGCAAATCAAGGTAAATACTATCATTTTGAATTTTATTTACATAAAATGAAATTTCATCAAACAATCCTAGTTTTCCTAATTTTTTTATGGCGTTACTAACTTCTTCTCCTGGTATTGTAATTTCCTTTCCTTTTTCAAGGCCTGCAAATGTTATTACGGTTTGAGAATTAAAACTTATTTTACCAACAACAGCTACATCTGCTAGGATATATTTTTTTCCTTGATCAAAAGGAACTCTTTCTTGGGCTTTAACTTGGGAAAAACTTCCAAAAATCAAAATACTTAGGACTAATTTTATGCTTTTATTTAACACTAAAAAATTATTTAATTTGTTCACTTGTTTTTCCAAATCTACGTTCTCTTTTTTGATAACTAATGATAGCCTCATATAAATCTTGTTCTTTAAAGTCTGGCCACAATATATCAGTAAAATATAATTCTGCATAGGCAATTTGCCATAGCAAAAAATTACTTATTCTATGTTCTCCACTTGTTCTTATTAATAAATCTACCTCAGGTAAATTTTGCGTGTAAAGATGCTCATTTATAATTGAATCGTCAATAGAGTCTATTGAAATTATATTATTTTTAACTTTATCACTTATGTTTTTTACTGCATTTACAATTTCTTCTCTTGAACCATAACTAAGGGCCAATGTCAGTGTCATTCGAGTATTACACTTCGTTTTGTCAATGACATCGAGCAATTCATTTTGTGCCGATTTTGGAAGCTTATCTAA
Organism: uncultured Bacteroidota bacterium; assembly: GCA_903837025.1. Taxonomy (GTDB): domain Bacteria; phylum Bacteroidota; class Bacteroidia; order Flavobacteriales; family Flavobacteriaceae; genus Flavobacterium. The sequence goes on from CAILTC010000306.1 coordinate 1,924, forward strand.
ATTGCCAATTGCATTTAATTTAATATTATTGTCTTGCAAGGTTTTAAGTTCTTTCTTTAATGATTTAATTAAAATCCTCATCAAAGTTTCTACTTCTAACCTGGGTCTATTCCAGTTTTCGGTAGAGAAGGCATACAAAGTAAGGAATTCTATTCCTAATTTGGCGCAAGACTCTATATTTGACTTCACAGATTTAGTGCCACTTTCGTGGCCTAAAGCCCTTAGAAGGCCTTGTTTTTTTGCCCATCGTCCGTTACCATCCATAATGATAGCTAAGTGTTTAGGCAAATTTGTCAGGTCGATTTTTTCTATTAAATTCATTTTTTATTGTGCGCAATAACAAGGTGTGTTTCCAAAAGTATAGGTCAAAGTTATGCCTGAAAAAACATACCAATCGTTATTATTTATATTTCCAAATCTATACAATTTCAAATTTTCATTTTTGGGATTACTTCCATCTAAATTATCCGTAAAGGTATATCTTGCGCCAACTTCCAAGGCTACAATTGTATGTGGCCAAATGTTCGATTTAACCCCTAAATGAATAGGAATTCCTATCGAACCAGCACTTTGATCTGTTTTTGTTACATTAGACCCTAGCGGAAAGTATAATTCATCGTACCTAAAATAACTTAATCCTGAATATACATAAGGAGAAATTTTCCTGTCAATAGTATGCAAATTAAAATCAAAAAAATTAAATTCAAGCCCTAAAGATACTTCTTTTATGCTGTTTTCAAAACGATATCCCCTCTGATTTCGCGCCGGCTCATTTGAATCAAGATCATTTGCAACAATTTTTGATTGGGTATACGAAAAACGAAAGGCATGTCTGGGACTTTTATTCCATTTATATAGAATTCCGAATGCTGGTTCTTTTGGCGAAATATAAGTGGTTGCCCCTACATCTCCTATATAGTTGCTACCCCCTAGAAACACACCAATTTCATGAATTTGCGCAGTCATTGAGAAAAATAAAAATAAGAATATAAGATTAAAAAAATTATTCATTTAATTGAAAATTGCGTGCAAATATAATAATAATCGAAAGGAATCAATACGCATTGTTTTAAATGTGTCATTATATTAATAGACACACTAAAATAATAAGCAACAAGTATTGATTCTAAAACAGGGAAACGAAAAAAATAAGCACATTCGTATAAGAGGTGTGAAAAATTAATTTCTTCGGTCTTCGCCCCAAAACAATTTGGAACGAAGAGTTTTTAAGAATGTTTCCTCAGGTATTTCGACCATATTTATTTGAAAAGGAGTTTTTTTGATAACTAAAATGGTTTCGTTTTTTACCGAAATTACTCTTGAGTCAAGAGAAACTAAATAATGTTCTTCTCTACCTGACACTTTCAATCTAATTTCGGTTTCATCTTTAACCACAAGCGGTCGAGCATTTAGATTATGAGGCGCTATAGGTGTTATGACTAAACTTTGCACATCTGGCGTTAGGATAGGTCCACCACAACTCATCGAATACCCTGTTGACCCAGTTGGGGTTGCTATAATTAAACCATCGGCCCAATAAGAATTTAAATACTCATCGTTTAAATAGGTTTCAACAGTTATCATCGAGGTTGTATCTTTTCGACTTACGGTAATTTCGTTTAGAGCAAAATTAATATCTTGAATATTGATGTTTTCTGGCGTACAAGACAAACTTAGTAAGGTTCTTTTAGAAATGATGTATTTCTTATCGATTACAAATTGCATAAATTCAGCAATATTATCTTTTTGAACATTGGCTAAAAATCCCAATCTACCAGCATTAATCCCGAGTATTGGAATACCTGAATCTCGAACTAGTGTTGACGCTTTGAGAATGGTTCCGTCGCCGCCAATGCTAATGAGCATATCAAAACTATTATCTAATTCGGTATGCGAAGTAAATGTTTTAAACTCTTTTTTTATAATTTCTTTTTCGTTTAAAATATTCAAAAAGTTATTCTCAATAATCATTTCGACATCGTTTTTTATAAAAAAACTAAAAATGTCTTTTATAATAGGTTCAGTGCTATTTTGATAATATTGACCGTAGATGGCTACTTTCATAAGTGTTTAATCGCTGATTGATGGGTCGATACTCGGTTAAATTATAAACTAAATATTAAGATACTTATCCAAATATTCGGAACGTTCCTTTAATGTATTGATGTAATTATCTTCTGGATGTTCGGAGATGATTTCATAATTATAGCGTCTAAAAGATTGGATGATTTCATTTAATGCACCAATATTTATTTTTATGGTAACTTGAATACTATCTGTATCGGTTTCGGAAACAAACATTCCCAGAATCTTACCATCATTGCTTTCTACAATTTGAGCAATTTGACTAACAGAATACTCCAAAATTCCTTTTTTGACAATAATAATTCTCCCAGGTTCTTTTATAAATGGAGTTTCGTGAAAAAAATTAATGACATCTTCAATTTCATAATAGCCTACATATTTATTATTTTCATCTAACACGGGAACTAAATTAGCATGATTTTTTGCAAAAACCTCCAAAACATCTAGCCAAATCATATTGGTTCTAGCAAAAAAACGTTCAAAAGTATAGCTATAATCAGCCACTTTTTTGTTGTTTTCAAAAGTCTCTATGTCATCTGTAATAATGCTTCCAATGAAAATTTCTTCTTCAACCACCGGAAAATGGGAGAATGTTAATTCGTCAAAAAAGTCTTTAACAACCGCAATGCTTTCTTGGCTGTCAATGGCTTTAAAATCATTAGTAATATAGTTTGTTATTTCTGTCATAAAATCGATGCAAAATATTTGATGCAAAATAATCAAAATTATGCAATAATGGGTAGTTTAACTTTGTATTTTTGCATTTCAAAAATTTAATAAATTAGCCCAAGAATTATTGTAATGACAAAATTAAGCGTAAATATTAATAAAATAGCAACTTTGCGAAATGCTCGTGGAGGAAATGTTCCTGATTTATTAAACGTAGCCACTGATATTCAGAAATTTGGAGCACACGGAATCACGATTCATCCGCGTCCTGATGAGCGCCATATTCGTTATCAAGATGCACGCGATTTAAAATCGATAGTTTATACCGAATATAATATAGAAGGAAATCCTGAAAAAACTTTTATCGATCTTGTTCTCGAAATAAAACCTACGCAAGTTACGTTAGTTCCTGACGCTATTGATGCAATTACATCAAATGCTGGTTGGGATACTATAAAACATAAGAGCTTTCTAACTGAAATTGTTCAGGAATTTCAACGTAATGGAATAAGAACTTCTATTTTTGTAGATCCAGTTATCGAAATGATCGAAGGAGCAAAAATGATTGGTACAGACAGAGTAGAATTGTACACCGAAGCATTTGCGCATGAATACAGCCTTGGAAATAAAAATGGAATTGACCCTTATGTAAAAGCATCTATTCTAGCCAATGACCTTGGTTTAGGGATTAATGCCGGACATGATTTAAGCTTAGATAATATTCAATTTTTTAAAGAAAACATTCCAGGTTTACTAGAAGTTTCCATTGGTCACGCCCTTATTTCTGAAGCGATTTATCTTGGTTTAGAAAACGTGGTAAATATGTATTTGAAAAAATTAGAATAAGATTTTTTTAATGTTGGCACAATAATAGAAGTAGTCTTTGAAAAAAAATAATAATAAATTAATTTATGAACCCTAATCAGATTTTCCAAACAGATAATAAAGTCCGTTGGTTAACCGTAAAATGGACCGGCAGAGTCATTGTATTTGTAGCTATTTTTGTCCTTTCGGTGGTTGTAATCACTATTATGAATGCAGTAAACCCTTCATTGCCACAATTCAAGGACAAAGCAAGTGTTTTTAGCAATAAATTAAATCCTAATAATAAATTTACTTTAGCCTCTAAAGAAAATAAAAAATATTTTGGTTTTGAGAAGTTTTTGATGAAGAAAATCGAAGAAGATTCTCTTAGAAAAATCAAATCAAAAATAGTGGATGCCACAACTATTCGATCTGCTTTTTATGTAACTTGGGACAAAGCTTCTCTCGTTGATTTAAAAAGAAATGCCGGAAAATTAAACACAATTTATCCCGAATGGTTTTTTATAGATCCAGTTACATACAGGCTTCAAACTCGAATTGACCCCGAGGGATTGGCTGTGATGAAAAAGCATAAGTTGAGTATTCAACCTATTTTCAACAATTTCTTGACCAGTAAAGATCGTACCAAAAAAGGAGATTTTAATGGTGAATTATTACACAAAGTATTAGCTAATGCAACCATTAGAAAAACAATTATCACTGACATTGTTAATACGCTTACAAAATACAAACTACAAGGAGTCAATGTCGATTTTGAAGATTTAATCGAATCGAAAAATGAAGTTTTAACTAATTTTCAAAAAGAGTTATACCAAGAATTACACGCTAAGGGATTTGTTGTCTCTATGGATGTATTACCTAATAATGAAGATTTTGACTATAGATCGTTAGCCAAATTTAATGACTATATGATCCTGATGGCCTATGATCAGTATAGTAATGTAAATACTCCTGGCCCTATTAGTTCTCAAAAGTGGATTGAAGAACAAATGGATATTATGGATAATTACATGCCCGCTTCGAAGATCATTTTAGGAGTAGCTGGATATGGTAGAGATTGGTTCACGGATGGCGAGGGGAAAAAATTTGCCAATGACATTACTTTTTCTAAAGCAATTGATGGAGCTAAATTATCAAAAGCTAAAATAAACTACGATAATAATACTTTTAACTCCAATTACGTATATTCAGAAATTAATTCACAAGAAACTTTCAACCATTCTGTATGGTTTACTGACGCCGCCACTACCTTTAACATATTAAGATTTGCAGATGATTATAGTACTGCAGGTACTGCATTATGGAGATTGGGAGGCGAGGATCCTAGAATTTGGCATTATTATGGTCGGGATTTAAGTACTCAATCTTTGCGAAAATATCCTTTCAATTTTTCATTACTAAGCGCAATTCCGTATGACCCAAACATTAAACCCACTCACGTAGGGGAAGGAGAATTATTAGACATTCTTTTTACACCACAAAAAGGAAAAATAAAACTTGAAATAGACAAGCAAGAAATACTTGTTTCTGAAGAGAATTATTTAACGCTTCCTTCGGGCTATATTTATGAAAAATTCGCCGAAGACGAAACACCAATCGGACCTGGACATCAAATCATACTAACTTTTGATGATGGTCCTAATGCGGAGTTTACACCTAAAATATTAGATATTTTAGAAAGAGAAAATGTACCCGCTACTTTTTTTGTAGTTGGAATTAATGCACAAGAAAACATCCCTTTACTACAGCGAATTTATAGAGATGGTTTTGAGATAGGGAATCACACTTATACTCATGGCAATGTGGCAAAAATGAGTCCCGAAAGAGCGGATCTTGAGCTTAAAACCACCCGATCCTTAATAGAATGTGTTACCGGACATTCAACGGTATTATTCCGCGCTCCTTATAATGCGGATAGTGAGCCTCAGACCTATGATGAGATTGAGCCAATTGCTAGAGCTAAAAAAGACAACTATATCTGCGTTGGGGAAGGTATAGATCCTAATGATTGGAATCCGCAACATAATGCCGCAATCATATTGTCTGAAACTATACGATTAGCAAATTCAAGCAATGCAAGTATCATTTTATTACATGATTCTGGTGGAAATTCAAGACAAGCAACCGTTGATGCATTACCTAAAATAATAGATTATTTTAAAAAGAGAGGTTGTAAATTTACGACTGTCGCTAATTTGATGGGCAAAACCAAATTAGATGTAATGCCTAAAATTGAGCTTTCATGGCAAAATAGAATGAATTTTATTTTTGCCGAAGTGTCGTATTGGCTAAATAAAATAATCTTCTTATTATTTATCATAGGAATTATACTTTCTATTTCAAGAATGATTATAATTATGATTATTGCTTACATCAGAAAGCTATCAGAAAACAAAGAAGAATCCATAATAAATGACGACACCGTTATAGAAAAACCTTATGTTTCTGTGATCGTGCCTGCTTATAATGAAGAAGTCAATTGTCTTAGAACAATTAATAGTTTACTTCATCAAGATTACCCTAATATTGAGGTTGTTTTTGTAGATGATGGAAGTAAAGATGGGACTTATAACAAAGTTCTTAATGAATTTAAGGATAATCCAAAAGTAAAAATATATACTAAACCTAATGGTGGTAAAGCTACCGCTCTTAATTTTGGAATTGAAAAATCAAGTTATGATTTCTTGGTTTGTATTGATGCGGATACTCAATTGAAAAAAGATGCCATCTCCTATTTGATGGATAAATTTTTCATTAGAGATGCTGAAAATCATAAAATTATTGATCCAAAAATTGGTGCCATTGCAGGAAATGTAAAAGTAGGTAACGAAGTTAATATGATTACAAGATGGCAAAGTATCGAATACATAACCTCTCAAAATTTTGACCGCCGTGCCTTTGATTTTCTTGAATGTATTACCGTAGTTCCTGGGGCTATTGGTGCATTTAGAAAAGATGCAGTGCTAATTGCTGGAGGCTTTACGTCCGACACATTAGCGGAAGATTGTGATTTAACCATGCGACTTCATGGCCAAGGATATTTGATACGAAATTGTACTTCTGCCATTTCATATACCGAAGTCCCGGAAACTATGAGTCAGTTTTTAAAACAGCGATTTAGATGGAGTTTTGGAGTTATCCAAAGTTTCTGGAAACACAGAAAATCTTTATTTAGACGTAAATACAAGAATTTTGGACTTATTGCATTGCCAAACAT
>CAILTC010000307.1 GCA_903837025.1 uncultured Bacteroidota bacterium
AAATATACAAAAACTTTATTTTTCTTACAAGTATTTTTGTATATTTGGTCGTAGGATTTTGAAAGTTTTTTCACAGTGTGACGTTATGGGCAAGGTTAATAGACGGCACAGCAGACAGACACGAGAACCAACGACAATTCGATTTGACGCTTTTTGATAGTTATACTCGACTGTCAATAGACCTAAATAAAAAGTGGAGCCAGAAACCACTTAAAAAACGGGGCGATACTGAAAAGCCTAATGAGTAGGGAACAAAAATAAATTTTATGGAAAACAATAAATATAATCGAGCCTATTTAAAAATGCCCGTAAGTGAATTATTAGAATTAGTGAGGACACATAAAATTACTGGTAAGGCGTATATAAATTATAGCCTTATGGACGAAGATTGGTATGAAGCGTTAATAAATCATCTTCATGAACGAGACTTGACACCAGAAGAAAGAATCATTTTTGATCAAATAATGTCTTCTGACACGGCAACACTTATCACAGCAGAGAAACAAATAGAATTAATAAAAGAAAAAGAACACAAGTCAATGTTGCCAGAAAAATATCCTGCACTAAGGACAATTGCTGGTTTCTTTAAATTGTTAGCTTGGATTGTTGGAATTGTTGCAGTTATTGCTGCAGTCCTTTTGGCTTCAAAAGGAGGGGATTTTGGCATACTCATTTCTGTTATTGTTATAGTAATTGGAGCAATAATTTTATTAGGTTTATTAGCAATATCTGAGTCAATTATGGTTTTAATTGACATTGAGCATAATACCAGACAAAAGTCTAAAACAAATTAGACATTTATTAATATTGTTATTTGTGGAACACAACCCTGCCCATAACAAAAAATATATGATAATTGCCGTTTCCGTGCTGATTGCGGAGTTCACAGCCCGCAACAACGGCGGTGCGGCTCGACAGGAAAGTTCTCCGCAATCGGCAACTACATATATTTCAGTACGTTAACTAAACGTAAAACAACTACTTTCCAAAAATCATAACTACTATAAAATAAGGGAATATCAAAAAAGTTTTTATGGCTACTCGCCATTTTTTGAATAGTAAGTTCCAAAAAAAACGATACCTGCTTGCTCAACTGCTACTCGATTGCATCGAGTACCCACTTAAATTTAGAAACAAATCGTAACGTTATCAACGTGCATAGTTAACAATTGCTCTATTTTATCTATATCAATTCACCCAAATACATTTCATTTATTGAAGATAAAAAAAGTAAAAAAAATAATTATATTTATTCCAAAACCTAATTTAATTATTTTCAATTTTTTTATAAAAAAACCTAAAAAATAAAAGTAAAAAACAATTTATTACTCATTATTTTTATTATTTTCGCGTAATTATTAAAAATAACGCAAAAAACTATCATGAACGAGATTAAATTAGGAAATCCAGCAGTTGTTGGATTAGCAGGATTCGGATTAACAACTCTATTATTACAATTCCACACTTTGGGACTTTGCGGCCTTGGTCCTGTAATGGCTATGGGTATTATTTTTGGCGGTTTAGCCCAATTTATTGCTGGATTCATGGAACAAAAAACAGGAAACAACTTTGGTTTTGCTGCTTTCACAAGTTTTGGGGCTTTTTGGATGGGGCTTGGTATCATCTGGATGTGCAACAATTTCAAAATTTATGAAACAGCTCCTGCTGACCTAGGAATTTATCTTGTGGCATGGACCTTACTAACTTTTATTTTGTGGGTAGGTTCGCTATATATTCATAGTGCAATGGCAACTACTTTCTCGACTTTAATGATTGGATTTATTCTATTAGATTTTGGTCATTTAGGATTTCCACAACTAAATGTTATTGCTGCTTATGTTTTGATAATATGTGCTTTATGTGCTTGGTACATGATGGCAATGATAATTCTTAACGACCTAACAGGAAAACAATTATTGAAAGCAGGAAAACCGTGGTTAACTAAATAATTCAGCATTTTCTAAAATCATTTTATAGATTTAAGGATAAAATATATTCTATTTCTACAAAAAAGCCTTGAAAATTTCAAGGCTTTTTCTGCTATATGAAAAAATTATTTTTTTATCACTTCTGCAATCTTTTGGGCACATTTTTCCCCATCAATTGCTGCCGAAATAATACCACCGGCATAACCTGCACCTTCACCACAAGGATATAAACCTTTTATTTGAACGTGTTCTAATGTTTCTGAATCTCTAGGAATACGCACTGGCGAAGAAGTTCTTGATTCTGGAGCATGAAGTATAGCTTCATTGGTCAAAAAACCACGCATAGATTTGCCAAATTCGACGAAACCTTCTCGTAATATTTGGGTGAGAAACCCAGGGAAAACTTGCCCCATTTCGACCGAAGTAGTTCCAGGAACATAAGATGTTTTTGGGATATTCGAAGAAACTTTATTTTGGGTAAAATCGACCATTCGTTGAGCGGGAACTTTCTGGGTTTCGCCAGCCAAATGCCACGCTTTTTGTTCGATACTTTTTTGAAATTCCAATCCGGCAAGCGCGCCAAACTTAGCAAACGGTTTGAAGTCTTCCAGTTTTAATTCGATTACAATCCCAGAATTAGCTGTCGCTTGATCTCTTTTTGAAGGCGACCAACCGTTTGTCACCACCTCGCCCGCACTAGTCGCACAAGGCGCAATCACGCCACCAGGACA
>CAILTC010000308.1 GCA_903837025.1 uncultured Bacteroidota bacterium
ATTGTAGTGGTAATCAATTAACAAATTTGAATGTAAGAGGTTTAACCAATTTAACTAATTTCGAATGTGTTGGAAATTATCCTTCGCTAACCTGTATTCTTGTTGACGATGTGATAGCTGCATATACTGCTTCAACTACGATTGATCCATCACAATCTCCAAATACTTTCTGGGCTAAAGATTCTGATACAGGAACTAAATATTCCTATTGCGATTGTGGTTTGACCACCACTTGGAGTGGAAGTGCTTGGAGCAATGGAGCGCCAACAACAGGTACTTATGCAGCCGTTATATCAGGAAATTATAATGTAGCTGCAGATATTTCAGCCTGTACCTTAACAGTAAATAGTGGAGCAGTTGTTACAATTCCTTCAGGATATAATGTAACCTTAAATTCGCCTTTGACGGTAGAAGCCGGAAGTAGTTTTACTTTAAGTAATAATGCCAATTTAATTCAAACAACCAATACTGCTAATTCAGGTAACATTACTGTTAAAAGAAATTCAGCACCAATCGTTCGATTAGATCATACCTTATGGTCGTCTCCTGTGGCATCTCAAAAGTTGTTTAGTTTTTCGCCCGCAACTTTGACGAATCGTTTTTATAAATATAATGAGGGGACGAATGCTTATGAAACTACAGGATTATCTAGTAGTTCTATTTTTACTCCAGGTGCAGGCTTTGCAATTCGCGCGCCTAATAATTGGTCTTCTGTTACGCCGGCTGCATTAACATATGTAGGAGTATTCACAGGGGTGCCTAATACTGGGACTATTTCTTTTAATGCATTGCAAGCTGAATCAGGTTATAATCTAGTAGGAAATCCGTATCCTTCGACTATTGATGCAGAAGCTTTTGTTACTGCTAATACGAATATTGATGGAACACTATATTTTTATGCGCATACTTTAACGATGAATTCTAGTGGTTTTTTTACAACTGGGACAAATTACGCCTCTTGGAATTCGGGTTCTGGTGGAGTCGCTGCGACTCAAGGAACGTCTGGAGTTCCTGCAAACGTACCAAATGGTGTTATTGAAGTGGGACAAGGATTTTTTGTGAAAGCAATAACAGCAGGTCCTATAAATTTTACCAATGCAATGCGTGTTGGTAATACTACTAATCAGTTTTTCAAAACGAGGGCTACTAAAAAAATAGAGACATTAGAAAGACACCGTTTATGGTTAGATCTGACTAATGATACAGGAACGGAATTTAACCAAATATTAGTGGCTTACGCACAAGGTGCCACTATGGGAATTGACCGAGATTATGATGGTTTGGCATTCGGGAATGCGGGAAGTTACTTGTCTTCAAAAATAGAAGGAGCTGATTATGCTATACAGGGTCGTAGCTTGCCATTTAGCGCAGATGATATTGTGCCGTTAGGATTTAATGCGGCTAATGATGGTAATTATACTATTGCGTTATCTGCAATGGATGGTTTGTTTCTAGGAAGTCAAGAGGTGTTTCTTAGTGATGCTATCACCGGAACAATAAAGGATTTGAAAGTAGCTCCATATTCGTTTTCTGCAACCACAGGCGTTGATAATAGTCGTTTTAAATTGATTTATTCCAAAACACTTGGGGTTTCAAATACTATTACTGATAAAATAGGTGTTGTTGTATTTAAGAAAGAAGATGTTTTTCATGTCAATTCAAACGGAATCAACATAAAAGAAGTCTTGGTTTTTGATGTTCAAGGGCGCTTAATTTATAAGCAATCTATGATAAATAATGACTCAACAATTCTTTTAGGTATGAAATCTCCAAATGGGGCGTTATTGATGAAGATAGTTTTAGATAATAACGAAACATTAAACATTAAAGCTATAAACTAAAAAAGAGTATTAAAGATCTTACCTCATAAATATGAAAAAGTACATCACAATTCTGGTTTTATTTATTTTTACTTTCTTGCAAAATATATCAGCTTTTGCTGCTGATACTCCTTCAGATTTCGGAGGCGGAGGGACAGACCCTAATCCTACTGACGCACCAGCTGCTCCAATCGATAATTACATTTGGGTTTTGGCACTAATGTGCTTGATATATGTTTTTATGAAAGTAAGCCCTTTTCAAAACAAGAAAATATAAAGTTAAATCGAATTTACAATAAAAAGCCCCTGTTCCAAGTCGTGGAACAGGGGTTTTTGTATTTATATAATCCAGAATCGGTTCCTTCTTCTTTGGAGAGGGTTGGGGAGGAGGATTTACTCAAATTCCGAAGTGAAAAATAATTTCACATTTGGAAATTTATTTTGTGTCATTTGAATGGTAAAGTCCGAATCGGCTAAGAAAACCAATTGTCCGTATTTGTCATGCGCCAAGAATTTTTGTTTAATTCTTCTAAACTCCCTGAATTCCTCACTTTTGGGATCCTTGGGTTTTACCCAACATGCCTTGTGTACGGGAAAGTTCTCATACGTACATTTAGCGCCATATTCGTGTTCGAGTCTATATTGAATTACTTCATATTGAAGGGCTCCCACGGTTCCAATGATTTTTCGGTTATTCATTTCGAGGGTAAATAATTGTGCAACACCTTCATCCATCAATTGATCGATTCCTTTGTCAAGTTGTTTGGCTTTCATCGGATCGGCGTTATTGATGTATCTAAAATGTTCCGGAGAGAAACTCGGAATTCCTTTGAAACTCATAATTTCGCCTTCGGTCAAGGTATCTCCAATTTTGAAATTACCCGTATCATGTAAACCTACAATATCACCAGGATAGGAGATATCAACGATTTCTTTCTTTTCGGCAAAAAAAGCATTCGGACTCGAGAATTTTAAATTCTTCTTCTGGCGAACGTGATAATAGGGCTTATTTCTTTCGAAAGTACCCGAAACGATTTTGATGAATGCCAAACGATCTCGGTGTTTTGGATCCATATTAGCGTGGATTTTAAAAACAAATCCACTCATTTTTTCTTCTTTTGGGTCAACCAGTCTCGTTTCCGAATCTTTTGGTCTTGGTGATGGAGCAATTTCGACAAAACAATCCAAGAGTTCACGAACACCAAAATTATTCAAAGCAGATCCAAAAAATACCGGTTGTAGTTTTCCATCTAAATAATCTTGACGATCAAATTTTGGATACACTTCATCAATTAATTCTAATTCTTCTCGAAGCTTATCAGCAGGCTTTTCGCCAATGATTTTCTCTAATTCAGGACTTAACACATCCGAAAAAGCAATCGTTTCTTCAATATTTTTGCGACTGTCGCCACTAAATAAATTGATGTTTTTCTCCCATAGATTGTAGATTCCTTTAAAATCATAACCCATTCCTATAGGGAAACTGAGCGGAGTAACCGTTAAACCCAATTTTTGCTCTACTTCATCCATCAAGTCAAAAGCATCTTTTCCTTCACGATCCAGTTTGTTGATAAAAACGATGATAGGAATTTTTCGCATTCTACAAACGGCAACTAGTTTTTCCGTTTGTTCTTCGACTCCTTTGGCAACGTCAATAACAACAATTACGCTATCAACTGCCGTTAAGGTTCTAAAGGTATCTTCGGCAAAATCCTTGTGCCCAGGGGTGTCAAGAATGTTTATTTTCTTATTTTGATAATTGAATGCCAAAACCGAGGTCGATACCGAAATTCCTCTCTGGCGTTCAATTTCCATAAAGTCACTCGTAGCGCCCTTCTTGATTTTGTTGTTCTTAACCGCTCCTGCTTCCTGAATTGCACCTCCAAAAAGAAGTAGTTTCTCGGTAAGTGTAGTTTTTCCGGCATCAGGATGTGATATAATCCCAAAAGTTCTTCTTCGCTGTATTTCTTTTAAAAAGCTCATATTTATTGTAAATAGTTTGCAAAAGTACTATTTATAAATGCTATTTCAAAAAGAGGCTTTTAAGTTTTAAAGTAGGATAATAGTAACGCTTAATAATTGAGGAATATCAATTCGTTTTATAGGTCTATAGCCCACGGTTTCAACCATGGGAGAATTTAAAATAGCAACAATTAAGTTTAGGTGTAATTTTTATAAACCTAAAATAATTTAAGAGTAGTTTTATAAAAAAGGGATGTTTGAGATATTTCTAAAAAATCAAAAATTATTATAACGTTATCGTTAATAACATTAATTGTATTTAATAAATCATTTATTATAGAAATAATATCTTTGCAACTTAAAATTTATAATTATTCAATCCGTTCGCTTTTGTTCGGGTCAACATTTAAAACAAGAAAAATGAGTATTATTATTAAAATTCACGCAAGACAAATTTTCGATTCAAGAGGTAATCCTACAGTAGAAGTAGATGTAATCACCGAAAACGGTGTTTTAGGTAGAGCGGCAGTTCCATCTGGAGCTTCAACCGGTAAATTTGAGGCAATGGAATTACGTGACGGAGGAAAATCCTTTCTTGGAAGAGGAGTTTTGAAAGCAGTTGAAAATGTTAATACTAAAATTGCCGAAGAATTATTAGGTACTTCTGTTTTCGAACAAAACTTGATTGACCAAACTATGATTGAATTGGATGGTACGCCAAACAAAGCAAACTTAGGAGCTAATGCTATTCTTGGAGTTTCTCTTGCTGTTGCCAAAGCTGCTGCAAACGAATTAGGATTGCCATTATACAGATATATTGGTGGGGTTTCGGCAAATACATTACCAGTTCCAATGATGAATATCATCAACGGAGGGTCTCACTCTGATGCGCCTATAGCGTTTCAAGAATTTATGATTATTCCAGTAAAAGCAGAGACTTTTACACAAGCGATGCAAATGGGAACTGAAATTTTCCATAATCTTAAAAAAGTATTACACGACAGAGGTTTGAGTACAGCTGTAGGTGATGAAGGTGGTTTTGCTCCAAACTTGGCTGGTGGAACTGAAGATGCTTTAGATACTATCAAAAAAGCGGTTGAAGCTGCAGGTTACAAATTCGGAGACGAAGTTATGGTAGCTTTAGATTGTGCTTCTTCTGAATTTTATGTAGACGGAAAATATGATTACACTAAATTTGAAGGTGTGACAGGAAAAATCAGAACTTCAATCGAACAAGCCGATTATTTAGCTGAATTAGCAGCTAATTATCCAATTATCTCTATTGAAGACGGAATGGACGAAAATGACTGGGA
>CAILTC010000309.1 GCA_903837025.1 uncultured Bacteroidota bacterium
CCATTGTTTCATTGGTTTCTGCATCAATTACCATAACCCCTTTGGCCTTTTTGGTATCTTTATCATAAATGATATGATTTACGATAGAGTAGGGTCTAACAGTTAGTCTTTTTGTAGCCATTGCTGCAGGCAAAGTAGAAGATTGCGTGCTAAAATAAGCTCCAAATGGGCATCCGCGACTGCATAAGTTTCTATATTGACAACTTCCACGACCATTGTGCGGAACGGTTAAGTTGGCAGTACGACCGATGGTAAGAATTCGGCTTTTATTATAATGTTTTTCTATTCTTTCTTTAACTGATTTTTCGACACAGTTCAAATCCATTGGAGGCAAAAACTGACCATCAGGTAATAAAGGCCAGTTTTCATTTTGACCACTAACGCCTATAAATCGCTCGGCATAATCATACCAAGGAGCGATGTCTTTGTAACGGATAGGCCAGTCATTTCCGTGACCATCTTTGGCATTATCTTCAAAATTATGATCACTAAAACGGTAACTTTGGCGACCCCACATCAAGGATTTTCCACCTACGTGAAAACCTCTATACCAGTCGAAACGTTTATCTTCGGTATACGGACATTCTAAATCATTGACCCACCATTTTTCATTAGCTTCAGAATAAGGATAATCTCGCTTTTGAACAGGATGTGAATGTAATTGTTCTTGAGTCATTTTTCCTGCATGTTCAAATTCCCAAGGGGCTTTCATGGCAGAATCATAATCTTTAACATGTTCGATATTCATTCCACGTTCTAACATTAAAACACGTAATCCTTTTTCGGTTAGTTCTTTTGCGGCCCAACCACCACTTATACCAGAACCTACAACAATTGCATCGTAAGTATTTTGTTTTTTTAAATTTGTATTTATATCCATTATAGGTTAGTTATATTTTTATATTTCTAAGAAGTTTTTAGTTCGTTGCCCAAGCTTTTTGTCCTGGTTTATATTCGGCACTACCATCGTATCGCCCAGGAATCATAAGATATTCACGAGCTTGTGTGCATCCAATTTCTGAAGAAAAATAACCTAAAAGAGTTAAGTCTCTAGCAATGGTAAAAAAGGAAGCTACTTTTTTAGCAGCAATAGTTTCTGTTCTTAAATCAACTAGTATTTTTTGACGTTCTTCAACAGAAAGCGTTAAGAAGTTTTTGTTGTAATTAGTCATACATTTTTCTTCCATTTGTTTTAAACCAGAAGCAAAAATTAATTGCATTTCAGTAGGATAACAATCCCGAACCATCATTGGAATAAAAGTTCCAACACCTGCAGCCTTAGCACCAGGGGATAACTTTGTAGTCGGTAAAATAATATCAGCAAATTCAGCAAGAATTTCTTCTTCTGAAGCCGAAAATGAAACGCTGTTTTTTTCATCTTCAGGAATTGTAAAACCTTCAAATAATACTCCAAGAGTAGTAGATGAAATGGCAGTTCCTAATAATATTGCTACGTTTTTTAATGCTCTTCTTCTATCCATTGTCAAATTGTTAAAGATGTCTGTTTATTTAAACTAAAAATGTAATTAATACATTATTCCAATATTACTAAATTTAGTAGTATAATCGCAATTTTATTTTCTTAAAATAATGAA
>CAILTC010000310.1 GCA_903837025.1 uncultured Bacteroidota bacterium
CCTTTAAGCGGAACGCCTCCTTCTATTTTGAAAATTCCCATTTTTTTTAGGTTATAGGTTAAAATTTATGGGTTATGGGTTGCCAATGACAAACTCATAACCCATCACTTTTAACTGATTTACAAAGGTTTTCTGTTTTGGTTTTTGTGAGTCGGATTTGGTTTTCCGGTTTTTGTATTCTTGTTGCTTTGAATTTTTGGCTGTCCTGGAGGAGTGATTTTATTAGACACTCGCTTGTTGGTTCGCAATAAATCGGTGGTTGTCAAAAGTTCTTCGGTACTTTGAATTAGATTCAATTTCCCATCGGAGAGTTCATATAAATGTTCGAAAATTACATCATCTTTCACCGTGTCTTTATTCCAACTTAAATACGATTTTTTCATGTGATTGGCGATTACTTTTACCAAAGCACTTTTCATTTCGCCTTCTTCCCATTTATTAGCAACATCAATCATATACTTAATATTATTGCCATAATATCTGTATTTTGGAAAATTCTGAGGGTATTTAAGTACATCGGGTTTGAGTTGCAAAACCTCACGAGTAGGAACCGGATAAGGGGATTCGACGTCTAATCTAAAATCGGACATGATAAACAACTGATCCCATAATTTGTGCTGAAAATCAAGAACGTCACGCAAATGAGGATTTAAACTTCCCATTACTTGAATGATATATTTTGCCGCTTTGTTGCGTTCAATAGGATCTTCAATAGCCGTCGCTTGGTCGATTAATTTTTGTAAATGACGACCATATTCAGGAATGATTAAGTGCGATCTTTCGGCATTATATTCTAAATGATGAACCACATCATTAGCGACTTCCTTTATATATTTTGAATTCATCTGTTTATAATATTTGTTTTTTTATTGGAAGATAGAACGCCAATTCCATTCTTATGTGTCAATGACGATTGTAATGGGCGTTTCATTTTCGAATTTATTTTGAATATTTATAGAGATATAATACCTTCAATTGTAGATACTTCTATGTATTTATCTATTATTTCTTGGGAATCTTTTACCATAACATCAACAGATATACTCGTGAATTTACCTGTTTTGGATTTAGTTGTTTTTATCACTGCGCCCATGCAATCAAAGGCTTCTTCAACGCGGATAATGTTGTCATCAACACTTGGTACAATAAATTTGAATAAATATAATGCAGGCCAAGTATTGCTTAAATCCAACTCTGTTTTTAGCCTTTCGTAAAATTCTTGAGTATTCTTATCCATGGTCAAATTTAAAATAAAAGCAAATATACAGTTTTGATTTTAGATATTAGAATTTAGCTTCGAAACTTCGGTTTAATGGGTTTTAAGTAATGAAAATTTTAAGTCTAAGTATTCTTTCAGAATACCGATAACTTTAGGTAAATTTGCTCCTTAATCAAAAAAAGTGCCTAAAGAAATTGTAGTTATTATTGGTGGACCCGGAAGTGGTAAAAGTACTGTCATTAACGGATTGATGGAAAAAGGATTCTGTTGTTATCCCGAAATTTCACGTCAAGTTACGATAGAGGCACAAAAAGAAGGTATTGAACAATTGTTCTTAGAGAATCCTTTGTTGTTCAGTGAATTACTTCTTGAAGGTAGAAAAAAACAATATCAAAACGCCCTTAGCGAACCCCATAAAATAGTGTTTATCGATCGCGGTATTCCAGATGTTTTGGCTTATATGCAATTTATCGGTGATGAATATCCTGACCATTTTGACAAAGCTTGTAAAGAACATTTGTACACGAAAATATTTATTCTTCCGCCTTGGGAAGAAATTTTCACCAGCGATCAAGAGCGTTACGAGAACTTTGAACAAGCAAAAAACATCGATCTTCATCTTGCGGAAACCTATAAAAAATACGGATACGAACTTATCGAAGTCCCAAAGGATACCGTTGATAATAGAATTTTATTTATCTTAGATAAAATTTAACAAGTTGTTTAAAGTCTTAGGTTTAAAGTTGAGCAACTTTAAACTTTAAATAAAACTTTAAACTTTAAACCAAAAATAGTGCAAACAGCCCTAGAAATTCTTCAAAAATATTGGAAACACGATACCTTTAGATCCCCACAAGACGAAATTATCAATTCGGTTTTGGAGGGAAAAGACACTTTTGGATTGATGCCAACAGGTGGTGGAAAATCGATTTGTTTTCAGATTCCTGCACTAATGAAGCCCGGAATTTGTCTTGTTATTTCGCCTTTAGTGGCGCTGATGAAAGATCAAGTGCAGCGTTTGCAAAAGATGGACATCAAAGCCATAGCATTAACAGGCGGCATCCGATCGGACGAAATGATTACGCTTTTGGACAATTGCGAATTTGGCAATTATAAATTCCTTTACCTTTCGCCAGAACGCTTGCAATCGGATTGGATTTTAGAACGAATCAAAAATTTGCCTATCAATTTAATCGCCATAGACGAGGCGCATTGTGTGTCGCAATGGGGACACGATTTTCGTCCAGCTTATTTGAAAATTGCCCATTTAAAAACGCATTTTCCTAAAATTCCCTTTTTGGCACTTACGGCTTCGGCAACAAAGACGGTGCTCGAAGATGTAATTGTGCAATTGGGATTAGAAAAACCAGTCCTTTTTCAGAAATCATTCGCAAGAAAAAACATTGCTTATATGGTTTTTGAAGTCGAAGATAAATTATACCGAATGGAGCAGATCTTGAAGAAGAATCCGCAGCCTTCGATTATCTATGTTCGTAACCGAAAATCGTGTTCTGATACCGCTTTGCAATTGCAATCCTTGGGATTTAAAGCGACCTTTTATCACGGCGGATTATCTGCAAAGGAGAAAGAAAAAAACATGAATCTTTGGATGAATGAAGAGGTTCAGGCGATTGTTGCCACCAATGCTTTTGGAATGGGAATTGACAAATCGAATGTGAAAACGGTGATACATATTCATCTTCCAGAAAGCATCGAAAGTTATTATCAGGAAGCCGGACGTGCTGGGCGAAATGAGGAAAAAGCCTTTGCTGTGATCCTCACAAGTCCTTCAGATATTGTTCAGGCACAAAGTCAATTTATCAATGTATTGCCCGATAAAAAGTTGCTAACTCAGATTTATATTAAACTATGTACGTATTTCCAAATCGCTTATGGTGAAGGAATCAACGAGCAATTTTCGTTTAATTTGAATCATTTTTGCCAAAGATATGGGTTTCCGGGGCTGAAGACTTTCAATGCGATTCAGTTTTTAGATCGCCAAGGAATTTTGAGTTTGTCACAAGAATATTCAGAGCGAATCACGATGCAATTTCTTATTGAGTCGAAAGAAGTGATTCGGTATATGAGTTTAAATACATCAGAAGAACCCATTATATTAACTATTCTTCGGACGTATCCTGGGATTTACGAAACTCAAACCGCAATAAATTTATCCTTGATTGCAAAGAAAGCAAGTTGTGATGAAAAGGAAATACAAGTGGTTTTAGAAAAATTGCAAGGACTCGAGATTGTCGATTATCATAAAAAAAACAATGATGCGACGATTATTTTTAATGAAGTTCGAGAAGATGAAAGAACGATAAATAGAGTTTCGAAGTATCTTGAAAATCAGAATATGCAAAAAATTGCTCAATTTGATGCCGTTTTGAATTATCTCAATACCAAAAAAGTATGCAAGAGCAAATTGATTCTTGCCTATTTTGGAGAAGAAGCAACTGCGGATTGCGGGATTTGTTCCTATTGTATTTCTAAAAAAAAGAAACCCGTTAATGAAGCGTTGATTTCGGAGAAAATCATTGGATTATTAAAAATGCAGGAAATGGATTCGAGAGAAATTCAAAAACTAACCAAAAATACCGAAGACGATATTATCTTTGCGCTTCAAAATTTATTAGAAAATAATCTTATTTCGATACTTTCGAATAACAAATACAGCCTAAAACAATAATGGAGAAATTAAGAATTGTATTTATGGGAACGCCAGAATTTGCCGTTGGCATTTTGGATACTATAATCAAAAACAACTACGAAGTTGTGGGAGTTATCACAGCGGCGGATAAACCGGCAGGTCGCGGACAAAAAATAAAATATTCGGCGGTAAAAGAATATGCTTTAGAAAATAATCTAAGCTTATTGCAACCTACCAACTTAAAAGATGAAGTTTTTTTACAGGATTTAAAGGCTTTAAATGCAAATCTACAAATCGTTGTAGCTTTCCGAATGTTGCCCGAAGTAGTTTGGAAAATGCCAAAACTAGGAACATTTAATCTTCATGCGTCGTTGCTGCCTAATTATCGCGGTGCAGCCCCAATCAATTGGGCAATTATAAATGGAGACACAAAAACCGGTGTAACCACTTTTTTTATTGATGATAAAATAGATACTGGTGCTATCATTTTGAGTTCTGAAACCGAAATTGCTCCTGACGAAACCGTTGGGCAATTACATGATCGATTGATGGTTTTGGGCAGCGGAACCGTTTTATCAACTTTGACATTAATTGAAAATGGAACTGTAGTTACAAGCGTTCAAAAAGACAGTCCAGAAATAAAAACCGCCTACAAATTAAACAAAGAAAACTGCAAGATAGACTGGGCAAAATCGGCAGTTGAAATTTACAATCAGATACGAGGATTGAATCCATATCCGTCTGCTTGGTGTTTTTTTAGCGATAAAGAGGAGGAATGGAGTGTAAAAATTCATGATGCCAAAGTACTATTTGAAGACCATGATTATGAGTTAGGAAGCCTAATTTGTACCAAAAAAGAAATGAAAATTGCGGTAGAAAAAGGATATATACAAGTGCTAAGTTTGCAATTTCCAGGGAAAAAGAAGATGAAAACAGCCGAATTGTTAAACGGAATGTCTTTTTCGGTGGAGTCAAAAGTGTATTAACGTCAGTAAAACGGGAGTTTTTCTTATGATTTAGTAGGGTTAATCCGTGTTTTATGAACAAAAAAAACAAGTTATCAACAAATTATGCTAAAAAAAAGTAAAACGTTTGCAAGGGACGTATTTCCTACTAAATTTGTTCTTGTAACAAAGTTTTTTTAACCAACATTTAATAACTAAATATTATGAACAAATCAGAATTAATTGATGCTATCGCTGCTGATGCAGGAATTACAAAAGCTGCTGCAAAACTAGCTTTAGAGTCTTTTTTAGGTAACGTAGGTGGTACTTTGAAAAAAGGTGGAAGAGTTTCATTAGTAGGTTTCGGATCTTGGTCAGTTTCTGCTAGAGCTGCAAGAGACGGTAGAAATCCTCAAACAGGAAATACTATTAAAATTGCTGCTAAAAATGTAGTGAAATTTAAAGCAGGTGCTGACTTAGAAGGTGCAGTAAACTAATTTAAATTTTTTAAAAAATACTCAAAACCTTCCTTTGGAGGGTTTTTTTTATATTTTATCGATTATATTTGGTTGATTTTAATCTTTATTCTTAAATTTAATTCAAATTAAAACCAATGATTTTAGCAAAATTAAAAAAAGGATCTTTGCTCGTTGCAGAACCTTCGTTGATTGGAGATTTGTCATTTAATAGATCTGTTATTTTATTGGCAGACCATAATGAAAAAGGTTCGGTAGGGTTTATCATGAATAAACCTTTGAAATATTCCGTAAGTGATTTAATCCCTGAAATAAAAACTAAATTCAAAATCTATAATGGAGGGCCTGTCGAACAAGATAATCTCTTTTTTATACACAATGTTCCCGATTTGATTCCGAATAGTATAGAAATTTCTAATGGAATTTATTGGGGCGGAGAGTATGAAACTACAAAAGAGCTTGTAAACAACGGTAAAATCGGTAAAGATAATATTAGATTCTTTTTGGGTTATACCGGCTGGGACGAGCATCAGCTTGAAGCCGAGATGGAGGAAAATTCATGGATTGCTATAAATAATATTTATGA
>CAILTC010000311.1 GCA_903837025.1 uncultured Bacteroidota bacterium
CCAAAGCACTTCCTAAAAATTTTCCGGTAACAGCTACAAGAATAATAAATCCGGTAACTTTCCATAAATAAGGATCGTTAATTAGCCCTATTTGGGTACGCAATCCTGTAAAAACAAAAAATAGAGGAAGTAATAATATAACCGAAACATCTTCTACTTTTTCAATGAAAATACTTCTAAATTTAGTTATATCCGGCATAATTACTCCAGTCATAAAAGCACCAAAAAGAGCATGAATCCCAATTACTTCGGTTGTATAAGAGGATATAATTAAGGTCAGAAAGAAAATAGCAACAACAGGTTTGTTCAAATTATCTTTTGTACCGTATAATTCTCCTATTTTCTTTAAAAAGGGTTTTACTATAAATATCATCACCAACACATACAAAATCGCCAGTCCAATCACATAAAGTGAACTGATGAATGTTCCCGCTTTTACAATGGCAATAACTGCAGCAAGAATACACCAAGCAGTGATATCATCAGCAGCGGCGCAAGTAATTACAATAGCGCCTAATTTGGTTTTATGAATACCCCGCTCTTGAACAATTCGTGCCAAAACAGGGAACGCAGTTATACTCATAGCAATTCCCATAAACAACGAAAAAGGTAAAAAAGCAACTCCTACAGGAGCGAATCTATAATAAACAAAATAAGCTAAACCAATTCCTAACGCAAACGGAATTACAATACTAGCATGACTAATAACAATAGCTTCATTGGCTCTGTTTTTTAGCACTTTTAAGTCGAGTTCCATGCCAATAATAAACATAAAAAGGATTAGTCCAATTTGGCTTAAAAACTGCAGATTTGCTAAAGATTCTACTGGAAATAAAGCAGTCGAAAAATCGGGAAAGTAGAGCCCTAATAAAGATGGTCCAAGAAAAATTCCTGCAATAATCTCTCCTATTACTGAGGGTTGTCCCATTTTTCTGAAAATCCAACCAAAAAAGCGAGCAATTATAATAATGGTAATAATTTGTGCCAAAAGGATGGCTAAAGGATGGTGCAAATTAAGTTCCATGGAGGAAACAAAATTATTCCAATGATTATTTTCGGTTTTAGAAACTAATAATTTATTACCTATTTCTAAATCTTTTCCTTTGCCAGCAATCCAATAAGTTAATGCTGTAAAACCGCCAGTTACTGCAAAATAGAATATGGTGTTTTTTATATTTCTCATTTAGTATAATTTCAACTTTCTCTATAATTTACAACAAAGATGAGAAATCTAACTTTAAAAATAATACCATCAAAAAAATTAATACTATAAATTTAACATTAACATAAAAACAACACAAAAAACCACAAATGTAACAGGGTAATTAGTGAAATCTCTCCCGATTTATATACCTTTGCAACCATTTTTATTTTTTATATGAAAAAAGCATTTAAAGTAGGGTTCTGGGAAATGATAGCCCGAATTATACTCAAAAATAGAGTCTCAATACTTGGAGTTATTCTTGTTTTAACGGTTTTTCTTGGTTTTCAATGGAGAAATCTTAAAATGACTTATACCGAAGCTAATTTGCTTCCGCAAAAACACATTGTCAATAAACAATATCAAGACTTCTTGAATAAGTTTGGTGAAGAAGGCAATTTGATCGTTATTGGATTCAAAGACGATTCCTTTTTTACCCCAAAGGCTTATGCGGCATGGAATGAATTAATGACGGGATTAAAAAATTCTAAAGAAGTAGAACTTGTTGTTTCTTTAAATGACCTGAAGAAATTACAAAAAGACACCATTGCCGAGAAATTCGAATTGGTTCCGTTAGTGGATCAAAATCAAACAAAAAGTACTGCTTATCTTGAAGATATAAAAAACGAATTATTCAATAAACTGCCTTTTTATGAAGGTTTATTGTTTAATAAAAAAACAGGTAGTATTCGTTCGGCAGTATATTTAAACAAAAAAATCGTTAATACCGCAGCAAGAAAGACTTTCATTATTGAGAATCTGATTCCTAAAATCGATAAATTCGAAAAAACAACAGGAATAGATCTTCGCGTTTCGGGTATGCCATACATTCGTACCATCAATGCCGAAAACATGAAAGGGGAAATCGGTTTCTTTATTGGTGCTGCTTTATTCATCACTTCATTCATTTTCTTTTTATTTTTTCGATCCGTTCTGGCAACATCAATTTCGATTTTCATCTTACTTTTGAGTGTAATTTGGTCTTTCGGAACCTTGGGATTATTCCATTACAAAATCACAATTCTTACCGCAATAGTTCCACCATTAATCATTGTTATTGGTATTACAAACTGCATTTTTCTGATCAATAAATACCAGCAGGAAATACTACTCCACCGCAATCAGGCTAGAGCATTGCAACGCGTGATATCAAAAATAGGCGTTTCAACTTTGATGACTAATCTTACCACCGCTGCCGGTTTTGCTACATTTATGATTACAGGTAACGATTTACTTTTTGAATTTGGATTAGTAACTTCAATAAATGTGATAACGGTTTATCTTATTACATTGTTAATTGTACCTATTGCGTCTAGTTTTGTAGCGATACCAAAGGAAAAACACTTATATCATTTAAGAAAAACCTATCTTTCATCTGTTTTGAATTGGGTTGAATATGCGGTAAGAAACAACCGAAAAACGATTTATATCATTTATGGTTTACTAATGGTTTTTAGTGTAATTGGGGTTTCACAAATGAAAGTTTCCGGGAGTTTGATTGGCGAAATGCCAAAATCAGCTTCTTTTTTCAAAGATATTCTTTTCTTCGAAAAGGAATTCAACGGTGTTATGCCATTGGAAATCATGATCAATACCAAGCACAAAAAGGGCGTTATGAAATTGTCTACCATGAAAAAAATGGACGAATTGCAACAAACCATTTCTGAAATGCCGGAATTGTCAAAGCCTGTTTCTATCGTGAATTTGGTCAAATATTCGAAACAAGCCTATTATAACGGAAACCCCGAATATTACGAATTGCCCACTTCGCAAGAACAAGCATTTATACTTTCGTACGCCAAAAATGCTACCAAAAACACCAAAGATAATTTGATGAAAAGTTATGTAGATTCGACTGGACAATACGCCCGAATCACCACTTTCATGAAAGATATTGGAACGGATGAAATGGCAAAAGTCGAAGGAAAATTAAAAGCTAAAATTGAAAAGGTTTTTCCAAAAGATCGTTACGAAGTTACCTTAACCGGAAAAGCATTGGTTTTCCAAAAAGGAACTTCTTATTTGATTGACAACCTTATTGAATCGCTAATTTTCGCCATTTTCCTAATCGCAGGATTAATGGCGTATATGTTCCGCTCGGTAAAAATGATATTAGTTTCTATCATCACCAACATACTTCCGCTTTGCATTACCTCAGGATTGATGGGTTATTTTGGCATTCCGCTTAAACCATCAACGATTTTGGTTTTCAGTATTGCGTTCGGAATTTCTGTTGATAACGCCATTCAGTTTATGGCAAAATACCGCCATGATCTGATCGAAAACAATGGAAAAATCAAAAAATCAGTATTTAGTGCGCTACAAGAAACAGGCGTTAGCACCTTTTATACTTCGGTTGTATTAGTTTTCGGATTTGCTATTTTCACCCTTTCCAGCTTTAGCGGAACCATTGCTCTTGGTGGTTTGATTTCATGCACTTTGCTGTTTGCCATGTTTGCTAATCTTTTGGTTTTGCCTTCTTTAGTACTTACTTTCGAAAAAAAGAAAGCAATAAAAGAAGATGTTTTGGATGCCGAAAACGTGAAATAGATTTTAGTGTCTATTTTCTAAATTGACTTGTACTATTTTCCAACTCTTTCAGGGTAAACGATGCTATAAAATTCGCAATAAATCCATTATATTTGTAATTCAATCCTAACTCAATCACGATGAGACATACTAGAGTTAAAGACTTATTAAACAGCAAAACAATACTTACGGCAATCAATGCAAAAGGGTGGGTACGAACTTTTAGAAACAATCAATTTATTGCATTGAACGACGGTTCTACCATTAATAATATACAATGCGTTGTCGATTTTGAAAACACGCCCGAAGAAATCTTAAAAAGAATCACCACTGGAGCTGCCATTTCGGTAACGGGAAATTTGGTCGAAAGCAAAGGTGCTGGACAAAAATATGAAATTCAGGTTCAGAAACTAGAAATTCTTGGCGACTCAGATGCGGAGAAATTCCCCATGCAACCTAAGAAACACTCTTTGGAATTCTTGCGTGAAAATGCGCATTTAAGAGTTCGCACGAATGCTTTTGGAGCAATTATGCGTATTCGTTCGGTTTTGTCTTTCGCAGTTCATAGCTATTTTCAACAAAAAGGATTTGTGTATGTAAATACACCAATCATTACTGGAGCAGATGCTGAAGGTGCCGGTGAAATGTTCCAAGTGACGTCATTGCCATTAGATGATTTACCAAAAAACGAAGAAGGCAACATCGATTATAAAAAAGATTTCTTCGGAAAACATACGAACTTAACCGTTTCTGGACAATTAGAAGGTGAAACTTTTGCCATGGCTTTAGGTCAGATTTATACTTTTGGACCTACTTTTAGAGCCGAAAATTCCAACACTTCACGCCATTTGGCTGAATTTTGGATGATAGAACCCGAAGTCGCTTTCAATGATTTGAATGATAATATGGACTTGGCCGAAGATTTTATTCAATACGTAATTAAATATGTAATAGATAAATGTCCTGAGGATTTGAAATTCTTGGAAGGTCGTTTATTGGAAGAAGAAAAATCAAAACCACAAGCCGAAAGAAGTGAAATGG
>CAILTC010000312.1 GCA_903837025.1 uncultured Bacteroidota bacterium
GCATAGGTACAATCATTAATCGATTTATATTCGGCTTCATTGTTGGAGATATTGGTAACGGTAACAACAACGTCTGTTTTCGAAGATTTCAGCTCATTAAATTCAGCAACAGAAAAATTATGTTTAATATTTTTTAGAAGATTATTACTTTCGCCAAAGGTTCTTTTCCCCTTCAAAAACTGCCAAATAACACTAAAATGGTTTATGGTGACAATGTCAATTCCATTTTTATTTTTGACAATAAACGGATTAACATCGAAGATTTTAGTCATATTGACATTTGTAAAAATCCGATGAATTTTATCAATTTTCCCCAAAGCCAAATGAGAAATAAGCAAACTTCCGGTTGAAGTTCCTATGAATAAATCATAATTATTTTTTTTGTTTTCTAAAAGGTATTGGGCAACGCCACCAGCAAATGCACCTTTACTTCCACCACCCGAAATGACTAATGCTTTCATAGAATTTATTTAAAACATTTTATTCCTGTAAATATAACTTGATTTTACCCCTAAAAAATTAACAAAATTGCCACGAAGTCGCAAAGTCACAAAGAAAAATAAGTTACAAACGCATTAAAAAGTCATCTTAATAAATTAGTGACTTATTAAAAAATATCTTAATTATAACTTTGCGCCTTTGTCGCAAAAAAAGTATCATTAGGACTAAATAATTGCTATTCTTTCAACAATCGGTTCAATTGAAATTTTTCTTTCTCTTCTAAATTAGGTAAAATCCGCTCAAAAGAAACTCTCATTTCCTGATTTTTTAGCAAGGTTCGAATGTTTTCTCTGCCAAATTTAGAAAATTGCCACATAAAATGCGTCGTTGCATAGACTAAATTTTTCAAAACTTCGTCATTTATAAAATGAAAAGCGATCAATTTTTCTAAAGCATTTTGTCGGGTTGTGGCTTCATAATTGGGCGAAGAATAAGCAATCAATTCGTTGATTAGAATGGCTTTGTTTGCAGAATAATTGGGCGTTGACAATGCCAGCGACAACCATAAAGTCCGTAGATTATAATCATTAAAACCAATCCAATCTTTCGATTTATCTAAATAATCGATGCGATGTTCTGGGAAATTATTCCACAAATTGTATAAAGCAATTTCTTGTGTTTGGTATGATTTATCATTTAAAAGGCTTTCGTATTGGGTTCGAAATTCTTCTGGAATTTCCGTCAAAATACTGGCAACCGCTTGGCGAACTTGTAAATTATTCGTTGCTAAAGCAAGAACGAATAAGGGTTTCGAATCCTCGAAAGGCTCTTTATTTAATTGATAAACAATAGTTTCATTCACCGAAGAATACCCATCCGATTGAAGCATTTTTTTGTAAAAAGCGACCTTTTCGGATAATGGTTTATTTCGAAGTTTTTCGATTTCGAAAAGGGTTTGTATCGATTTATTTTTCGAAAGTAAAGCAGTAGAAACTTGACTATTAAAGCCCGAAGATTCCAGCCACACTTTGCTAAAATTATCCAAATCATAAGTAGAAACTTTCCTGATTTCGGCAAAGAAATCCGGAGTATTGACACTTTCGAACGAATGCTTTTGGAGATAATTTCGCACCGCTTTTCTAAAGTTTTCTTCTCCAATTCCTTCTCGCAAAACATGCAACGCCCAAGCTCCTTTTTGGTAAAAACTCAAGGAACTCGCCTTCGGATTCAGTACTGGAACAGTATCCGTTTTTGATGCCTGTTTCAATTCTTGCGCATATTCATATAATTTGGAATAAAAATAATCATCCCCATAAATATCTTTTTCGGCTAATAAGGCATAATAAGTAGCAAATCCTTCCTGAAGCCAATGATCCTTTCCATTTTCGGCTGTGACCAAATCGCCAAACCATTGATGCGCCAATTCGTGCGCATTGACATTCGTATAATTTCGATCTTCAAAACCTGTTGAATCCACCACATACCGACTCGAAAAAAGGGTTGCCGAAGTGTTTTCCATTCCGGCATATAAGAAATCACGAACCGGAATTTGCTTGTAGATTTCCCAAGGATATTGCACACCTATTTCCTTTTCCAAAAAGTCAAAAATTCGTTTGGAGTACCGAAAAGTAGGTTCAAATTTAATCGAATCCTTCGGTTCATAGTCCATTTCTAAAGGAATTCCCGAATTGGATATCTCCATTTTCTTGTCGAATTTCCCAATAGCAAGCATCAACAAATAAGAACTCATTGGTTTTTGCATGCTGTATTTCCATGTTTTTAAATTGCCATTGACATTATTATTATTGCCATTGCTTAATTTCCCATTCGAAATCACTTGGTATTTGGAATCGAAAATAACTTCTAAATTAAAAATTATTTTTTCATTGACATCATCAAAACTTGGAAACCAATTGCTGGTGTATTTTCCTTGCCCTTGTGTCCAAATTTGTAAATTATTTGTGGCTTCGGAACCAACAAAATATAAAGTCTGTTTTGGAATCGCCTTGTATTCGAAACTAATTGTGTTTTTGCCTTTTTTGAACGGATAAATCAGCAAAAGTTGCTTTCCGTTGGTCGTAAATTGAATCTTCTTTTCGTTGCTTTCTACCTTCGAAAAGGTCATATTCTGCGCATCAATTTTGATGGTATCAATGGGTTTCAAGACATCAAACCAATACCGAACCGCTCCCGAAACTGATTTTTCTTTCGGATTAATCGTTATTTGTCCCGAAACCAATTTGAAATCGACAAATTTCGTTTGCTGGCCAAAAGCGATCGTGGATAATAAAAGGAAAAGATATTTCATTTATCTTTCTTGAAACATTTTTAACAATTGCGTCACCGTATTCCAATTCCTGATAGTTGCCGTTACGTTCAGTTTCTTCTCAATATATTTTTGATCAAACCTTGTTTTTCCTGCTCCAACAGCGTATTTAATATAAATTCTACTGGCATCGATACTGGCTTCGTCGGGTTTAAATTGGCTAATTCTCAAATCATTGATACTATCGCTTCGCAATTCTGTAGAAATAAAAGCCACGTATAATTTTTTAAGATCGATTTCCTTTTCTTTCAAAAAAGGATTGTTTTTTAAACAGGCTTCCAAATCGGCTGCGCCAATAACTACAATGGGAACTTCGTGACCAAAAACCTTGAAGATTTCTTGCTTAATTTGGAAACCTACTTTGGCAGCATTTTCTTCCTCGGTATCTATAAAAACATTACCAGATTGAATATAAGTTTGCACATTCTGGAAACCAATGGCTTCTAAAGTTGTTTTCAAAGCCTCCATTTTTATCATGTTGTGACCGGAAACATTGATGCCACGTAGGAGTGCGAGATGAGTTGTCATTTTATTTTATTTTGAATGTTCAAAAATACCAATTTTATTACTCTACTTTCAAATAATCTCATTCCCTATTTTCCAAACAAAACTATTTTCTTTGTATCAAAATTAAAATCCGTTTTTTATCTGTGTTTTGCTTTTGTAAATCCGTTTTATCGGTGTACAAACAAAAAAATACCTCAAATAGTATTTACTTTTTGAGGTAGTTATCAATGCTTATTTGCAATTGTTTACGGAACTTTATTGGTTGCAGCTGGTTTTTCTATCGAAATAGTTTTGTCATTTGCTGGTTTTTCATTCTCGCAATTTTCCATTTGGTGGCAACCGCCGTGGTTAAAATGTCTTGGTCCGATGGTTTTCATTAAACCACCAAAGGTTATTGCTGCTACTGCCAATACGATCAAAAATTTAGGTCTTCTTTTCATTATTTCTATTTATTTAGTTATTAAATTATTTCTTGAATTACAATTAGGACCAAAGTTTCTAGATCCAAAATTGGTTTTGAACTGTCCAAATTCCTCTTCGCTCATGTTTCGTATTTTGTCTGCAAAAGCCAATCTATGGTTGCCCATTTGATGTCTCATTCTGCCTCGGAAAATGATTTTGAAAAAGATTCCGAACACTATCATTGCGAAAATAATTCCGGGTAAGAAAAAAAATGTTGCTCCTAGAGCGATTCCCATTACTACTGATTTTAAAATTGATTTCATTTTATTAAATATTAAATTGTTAAATTGATTGTTATATAGAGGAAGACGAACCACATTCCTTTTTACTTTAAATTATTTTAAAAAAAGATTCTTTTTGGGTATTTTACACCGGGCTTGAGGTAAAAAAGCGATGTTTTTTTTAAGATTTCTACGGAATGATATAATTGGTATTGCGGTTTTAAATACCAAAAACAAAAATCCCGACTCAGTTACCTGAATCGGGATCGTAAATTAATTGGAGTTGCCCATTATCTTTTGCAACGTTCTTTCCATTCCGAACGGAATTTTTCTCTTTCTTCTTCGGACATATTCATCATTTTTTGTTTCCAAATCGGAGTTTCGAACCCTTTGTTTCCAAACCGTTTTGAATGACCTCCAAATCCTCCGAACAATATTTTACAGAGCATTAATAATCCTACTGCTTTAGGAAAAGTGAGTATGCCAACTCCAACCAGAGAGGGTAATATAGCATTCCATAATAGCATTACGACAAATCCGCCAAGGAGAGAAAAGCCTATTATGGCAAGCGGTATCAATAAAAATCTTTTTTTAGTATTCATTTTATGTTGTTTTTAATAAGTTGATAAATCGGTATATAATTGTTTTAAACGCGTTCTTAAATGTTTGACGGCATAGCCTTTTCGGGAAATAATCGTTTTGATGTTTTCACCAGCTTCGTCAGCTATTTGTTGCAAACTCATGTCTTCCAACTCATTTTGCACAAAGACAATTCGTTGTTTTTCGGGCAATTCGTCAAGCGCCGCCATTAAGGCTTCCCAAAATAATTTCTTGATGTATTCGTCTTCGGGTGTTGTTGCATTCTGGAGCAAAATATCCTTAAAATTGATCTCTCCCTCCTCATTCTCATAGCTAAAATCTTCAAGATTTTTTGTTTTGCTTTTGCGAAACTTATCCGTGATTTTGTTTTTAGCCACCCGATACAACCAGCCACTGATGCTTTCGATGGTTTCAATTTCATCCAAATTACTCAACTGATACCAAACTTCTTGTAATAAGTCCTCAGCATCCTCTTCCGTAGGCACTTTTGCACGAATAAAACCCAGCAATTTCTTGCCATATTGGTTTACGGTTTCAACGATGTTGGTGCTTTTGTTTGTCATTATTATTTCCATTTCATTGCTGTCTTTTTTAGAGAAGACGAAGCAAAGGCAATTTTACTTTAAATTATTTTTATTTTTTTAAATAGAAATGGTTAAAATTTAATGTTGTGTTTTTTTTAAATGATACAGTATAGAATTTAATTTACTCAAAAACAATAAATTAACATTCTATTTGTATCCAATTTAACTCTGGAGCTATAACTCTTACCCTAAAATAAATACACGAAAAATAGTACATATAAACAACAAAATTGGACATTATTTTATTCTAATTTCTTACCAGACTAAAATATTAATTTACTAATCAAATAATGGAGTCTAATTTACATTCAATCTAAGGAATTGAATGTTTTTTATTTCGTAATTTTAACTTGTTTTTTAATTTAACTTTTAAATTATAAAAATATGTTTGAATGGTTAAATACCTTGATTACTCCGAACCCCAATCCGGATATCACTCAGTCATTAATTGTATTACTCGTAGCAATTAGCATTGGTTTTTTTGTAGGCAGACTTCGTATAGGAAGCATCTCGTTAGGCGTTGCGGCAGTTATGTTTATTGGACTTTTATTAGGACATTACGGTTATCGAATGCAGGAAAGTATATTAGTATTTGTTCGTGATTTTGGTTTAATATTATTTGTTTACGCAATCGGAATTCAAGTAGGTCCCTCCTTTTTTTCTTCTTTTAAAAAAGACGGTATCCTTTTTAATCTACTCGCAATTGGAACCGTTCTACTGGGCGGATTTATTACTTATTTAATCCATGTTATTACGAAAATTGATATTGAAAATGCTGTTGGATTAATGTCGGGATCTGTAACAAATACCCCTGGATTAGGAGCTGCAAAATCTACCTTGCAAGAAATTCAGAATAAATTCCCTACTCGGGTTTTCAACGACCCAGCCATTGCTTATGCAATAACGTATCCGCTAGGTGTTTTCGGAATTATTTCTGCCATAATTATATCTAAAGTAGCGCTAAAGATTAACTTATCAAAAGAAAGTTTCATTTGTGACGCTACGTCGGACGGAAGTGAAGTGATTATTCATGAAAAATGTCGAGTTACAAAAGAGGAAATTTTTGGCAAAAGTATATACCAAGTTTTTAAAGAATTAGACCTACATGATATTATTATTTCACGTCTAAAAAATAGTGGTTCAAAAGTAGTTTTTTCGCCTTCATTAGATTCTAAATTAAATAAAAAAGATGTTTTAATGGTGATTGGAACTCCAAAAAATGTTGCTCATTTTATCGATCTTGTCGGAAAAGTTTCAACCGATTTATTTATAGAATCAGAAGACGATCTAAGCACCAAAAACATATTTGTAACCAAAGAATTTGCCGTACACAAAACACTAGCAGAACTGGATTTATATAATAAATTCAATCTTAAAGTAACCCGTGTTTTTCGTTCTGGAATGGAATTATTGGCACAACCCAACCTAAGATTAAATTATGGTGATAAATTGAGAATTGTAGGTAATAATGAAGCTATTTCCGAAATAGAAAACATCATAGGAAATTCTGAAAAAAGCTTATTGGAACCTGATTTTCTCTCTTTATTTGGAGGATTATTTATTGGAATTATAATTGGTTCAATACCTATTTTCATTCCATCATTACCGGTTCCGTTGAAATTAGGATTTGCAGCCGGACCGCTTTTAACCGCTTTATTTATAAGTCGTTACGGAGGAATTGGAATTATTCATTCCTATATAAATAATGGCGCGGTACATTTTATGAAAGATTTAGGAATTTGTATGTTCTTTGCCGCCGTTGGAATACATGCCGGAGAAACTTTTTATGTGAATTTCATCAAATTTAATGGTTGGATGTGGATTTATTATGGTTGTTACATTACCCTAATTCCGTTGATAATTTTGGTCTTGGTGGGACGATTTATTTTTAAACTCAACTTTTATCAACTTGTCGGAATAATGAGCGGAGCTTATACTGATCCAGCTGCATTGGCATTTAGTACAAAATATTTAGACTCAGATGTTCCTATGCAAGCTTATGCTACCGTTTATCCGATGGTAACAATTTTCCGGATATTTATTGCACAATTGCTATTGTTACTTTTGGTTTAATTCTTCGCGCTAATATTAAAATTTGATAAAAAAAACCGTCATGCTATAGGCAGGACGGTTTTTTACTATTTTAAAGGAATTAATCCTTGTCTTTATCTTCTGTTTTCGATTGCTCTCCGGTTGCTGTAGCAGCAGTTTGAGTAGCATCGCTTCTAATTTCTGTATGACGAATTTCTCCGCCGGTTGTTCCTACTTCTTTAGCGAAATAAATACCAACTACGGCAACAACTAGTGCAGCATAAGAAACTAATTTTGCTTTTGGATGATTTTTTAAACTAAGATAAATACCTCCAATAGAAATTACACCTAATAAATACAAAATAATCGCCAATTTATCGGCCATTTCTTCATGAATATGAATGATTTTTCTTGTCACTCCTGGAAGATTTTTTACAGCTTCTTCTGCTCCATCACCAGTTCCTGCACTAATTGCAGCAAAAATTGCGGAGACAATAAATAAGCCATAAGCAGTGCTTTTTACCGAATTGTTTTTCAAAATCATTCCTGCTACCAAAACTCCCAAAGCAAGAATTGGTCCAATAATAGGAAAATGGTTTACTACTAAATGTAAATGTGCGTCGTTCATAATTGTTTTTATTTAATGTTAATGAAATTAAATTACTATGCCAATGAAACCCCAATTAAATGGCCAATTCCATAGGTAAATGCTGCTGCAACTAATCCGAAGGCAACTTGTCGAAATCCTGAAAATAAGATGCTTTTACCCGTCAATAATGTAATGGCTGCACCAATACCAAAAAGACCAACAATACTGCTTGCAATACTCAATAAAACGGCATTTTGCCCGTCTAAAATCATAAATGGATATAACGGAATAATTGCTCCTGCGGCAAAAAGTATAAACGAAGCAATCGCAGCTTCCCATGCAGAACCGCCTAATTCTTCTTTGTCAATTCCTAATTCTTCGGTGATGATAGCATCAATTGCGGTTTCGGGATTTTCGAAAGCTTTATCTGCTAATTTTTGTGCTTCTTCAGCGTTCATTCCTTTGGCCTGATAAAGCAAAACCAATTCCTTTTTTTCTTCTTCTGGAGAAGCTTCTAATTCTTCGGTTTCTAACTCAATTTGACGCTGATTCAACTCTCTCGAACTTTGAACCGAAAGCCATTCGCCCAATGCCATTGATATGGCTCCAGCCAAAAGTCCCGCAATTCCGGTTAATAAAATCCCTTTGTTATCAACTGCTGCACCGGCAACTCCCATAACCAAACTCATATTAGAAAGTAATCCGTCGCTAGATCCCAAAACTGCCGCACGAAGCGCATTCCCGCCAACGGATTTATGACGACTTTCGAATTTAGATAATAAACCTCCCGAAACATTCAAGGCTTTGTTATTATTTACCGCCTCGATAATATTCAGGTGATTATGTTCGAAACCATTTGGCTTCTCCCCGTTTTGAATTTTATTTTTTATTGAATTTACAGCAAATTGTTTTTCGATATTGGATAAACTGCTAATGATCGAACTATAACCAAAAATTTTTCCTAATTTCAATTGAAATTTTGCTCTTGATGAAGCTTTAGGAATTGGATAATTAGGTTCAAATTCATGAACTTTATGCAGCATGTGTTGGGCGTGACCTTTTTCTATTTCGGCTAAACTTTGCAAAACTCGACTTAAATTTTCGTCTGATTGTATTGCTGCAATACTGTCGTATAAAAAAGCAGTATCTACCTCCGTTTGTAATTGACCTTTTAGTTTGTTTAAATCCATTTTTTTTTATATATAATTAATCTTCGATGTTCTACTATTTTAATTTGTCACATCGAAAACTCCTTTTGTTAGAATTTTTGAATTTTCATTTATTATAGTATTGGGTAAAATTTCAACAAAATTTTCCAATTTTTCTCCCAAAGATACAGGTACTTTTTTAAATGAATACCCCATTTTAAAATTATCTAGTAAAA
>CAILTC010000313.1 GCA_903837025.1 uncultured Bacteroidota bacterium
CGATAGTTTGTTTTTCGGATTCCAAATACTTGTACGTAACTAAAATCTTGGCAAGAGAATTTTGCGAAATTCCGAATTTATTAATAAAACTTGAATCAAAATTAACTAAATGCCTTTTAAATTCTTTGGAACTAATAATCGCAGCTCCATCGCAACTCAAAGCGTTACCAAAAGAAATTATTCGAGCAAAAACTTTATCCTGCAATTGCAAATTTTGAACCAAACCTTGACCCTTTTCGCCGAAAACACCAACCGATTGCGATTCATCAATTACCAAATAGCAATTATATTTTCTTGAAAGTTGCGTCAATTCTTCGAGATTTGGCATATCACCATCCATAGAAAAAACACTTTCGGTAACAATGAAAATGCGTTTTGGGTTTTGGGACTTAGGTCTTAGATTTTCAATTAATCTTTCTAAATCTTCAAAATCATTATGTTGAAATTTATGGGATTTAGCATTAGAAAGTTGAATAGCATCACGAATGGGAGTGTGGCACAATTCATCATACAAAATCAAATCGTCTTTTTGAGGAATTGAACCAAAAAAGCGAAGTAAGGCGTCTTTAGCAGAATTAAAGATCCAAGCATTTTCTGTTTGATGGAATTTAGCAATATGATATTCTAAATCTATTTCACCATTTTTAATACTATTCTTTTTAACTAAAAACTGCTTCGTTTCCTCAAAAATAGCTTTGCTTTTTGAAAACCCAAGATAGTCATTCGATGCAAAATCAATTAAATTATTTGAAATATCTTTCATAAACCGAAAGTATAAAAAAAGTCCCGCAATACGCGGGACTTTCCATTTTGATTGTAATTTTCTATTTAAAATTATATCGTAATCCGAACATCAAATTCCCTTTTGGCATAGGAACTAAATTTGTTTCGGTATACGCCGTATTGAAAATATTGTTAGCAAATAAAGAGATCTCGAAAGCTTTCAAGTTATAAGAAGTACCAAAATCTACAACCGAATACGAACCTCCAGTAGTTCTTTCGGCGTAACGATACGAAATAGTATTGTTAAAATTTCTCAAGAATTGCATAGTATAACTTCCCACAAACTGATGCTTCATCGAATTTAAAGAATACTGTGAGAAATTAAAAGCACTTTGTTTTACATCATCCTTTATAAAGGAATAACCCATTTGTAAATTCTGATTAAACGAATTAACCCTAAATTTATAAAGTAATTGTGTTTCGAAACCTTTAGTTGTAACATCTTGAATATTTTGAGCTTGCCACGGATCTGTACTTAGCATTTTCACATAATCAATCAAATGATTCGAGTTACGATTGAATGCCGCAACTGATAAATCAAAATTGGAAACATTCCATTTTAAACCTAATTCTTGGGCAAACGCTTTCTCGGGTTCTAAATTAGAATTTCAAATAGTTGTTGGTGATTTATAATACATATCGGTGTACGTTGGAATTCTATAGGTGTACCCTACATTACCATAAACTCTAACGTTATCAAGCAATTGATAGCCAATATCAATCCCAGGAAAAGCAAAGAATTTGAAGTCAGAGAAATAAGTCACAGCAACTCCAGGAGTTATATCTAACTTGTTATTGAACAATTCCAAACGATGCTCTAAAAACATAGTAGTTAAGAAACGATTATTAGCTCCAAGATTATTACTAGAAAGAAACACTTTTGCTGTTTCAATTCCAAATCCTGTAACTCCAATATTTGATGAATAAGAACCGTTTAATTCGGCTGCAAATTTATTTGAAATATGCAAATTTCTGTAAATAGACGGATTGCTTCTAACGTATATATATTCATCTTCGTTATGTCTCCAATACACTTTTGGTTTCCAAGTAAAATTACCTTTTTTGATAGTTGTAGAAAAACCAATTAAACTCGCTTTTGTTTTCTCATATTGATTAATCGCTGCTGGCGTAGCATAAAAACCATTTGCTCCAAAGTTTCTTTCCGAAAGCGAAACCAACATTTCAATTGGTAATTCTTTTTTATCGAAAGTGCTTTTTAAAACAAAATTAGTATTGTCGAAATCGGTATTAAAGCGATACCCATTCGATGCGTTTTTCGAAAAATGGATTATATGACTGCTATCATCCAAATTGACTCCTGCAGTAACTGCCGCACTAACTTGACCAAAAGAACCTGCTTTTAGATCCAAAGAAACACCATTATCTAGCGTATCTTTTGTAACAATATTTATAGCACCTGTAAAAGCATTTTGACCAAATACACGAGCAGCTGGCCCTTTTATAATTTCAATTCGCTTAATAACTTCAATTGGCAAAGCTAAGTTCATCGTGTGATGTCCGGTTTGGGCATCGTCTACTTTAATCCCGTCTATTAGCAACAGTGTTTCATCAAAACTTCCGCCACGAATATATAAATCAGCTTGCATACCGCTAGTCCCACGACGACGAATATCGATGCCAGCAATTTGCTGTAAAGCATCGGCAACATTTGACACTCCCGATTTTTTTATATCGTCTGCAGTAATCAACTGAA
>CAILTC010000314.1 GCA_903837025.1 uncultured Bacteroidota bacterium
ATAATATTTAGTTTAAATAATTACTGTTATATTACAAAAAAACTTTAGGTTTGTTCTTGTTTAAAATTATTTTATGAAAAAGTTATATTTTACCTCCGTCTTTATTTTGATTTCTATTGCTGTTTTTTCACAATATGATTACCGTGATTCTAATAGAATTGGAATTACTTTTGGTGTAAATCAATTCACTTTGAACACCAGTAATTTTCAAACTAAACCCGGTTCAGGTTGGAATGCGGGGCTTTCTATGAGAGGAAATTTTTATAATGACTGGGACATGGTTTACGGAATGCAGTTTAGCGAAAACAATTTTTCTGTTCTCACAAATAGTGGTTTTTTGTCGAATGATGATGTAAATTATAAATTATCTTCCGCTCAACTTTCTTTATTATTGAGTTATAGATTAATAGAAAATCATCTAACAATTGAGTTTGGACCAATAGTTCAAGTGAATGGTAAACTTACAACCAATTATTCAGATGAAAATAAAATTATTTCCGGAACGACTTTATCGGTTAAGGCTATTGAAGATATTTCTAAATTCAATTTTTATCCTACTATTGGATTAACAGCAGGAGTCAAGCATTTTAGAGTTAATGTTTCCTATCAATATGGTATTAATAATATGCTTGGAAACTTGAATGATAAAAATTTAGGTCAAAATTTTAAGGGTAATCCTTCAATCCTTAATGGTAATTTGATTATTTATCTATAAAAAAAAGCTTCCAAACTTATAAAGTCAGGAAGCTATAAATATTTTATTTTTCAGATTAAAATGAATTTATCGCTTTTTCGATTCTTTTTATTGTCTCTTCTTTTCCAATGATTTATACAATATCAAATAGGTGAGGACCCTTCAAAGCACCAACTAAACTTAAACGAAATGGTTGCATTATTTTTCCCATTCCAATTTCGTTTTTTGTCATCCAATCTTTAACTATAGTTTCAATATTTAAAGACGTATAATCTGTTATTTCACCTAGAACTGAAATCAATTCTTGCATTAAAGTTGGAGTTTCTGTTTTCCAATTTTTTGATGCTTTTTCATCATATGATGTTGGAGCAACAAAAAAGTATTCACATAAATCCCAAAATTCATTTACAAAATTTGCGCGTTCTTTTATCAATGAAACAATTTTTGTCAATACAATTTCAGAAACTGATATTCCTTTATCAGTAAGAATAGGAGCAAAGCTTTTCGCTAAATCTGAATCATTTTTTTGTATTAAATATTGATGATTGAACCATTTGTTTTTTTCAGGATCAAATTTTGCACCTGCTTTATGTACTCTGTTTAAATCGAAAGAATTTGCTAATTCTTCCAAAGAAAATAATTCTTTTTCCGTTCCATCATTCCATCCTAATAATGCCAAAAAGTTGATTACTGCTTCCGGAAAAAATCCATTTTCTCGGTAACCCATTGATTTTGTCATGCTCGAAGTGTCTGTCCAATCTAAAGGAAATACAGGAAATCCTAATTTATCTCCGTCTCGTTTTGATAATTTCCCGTTTCCTATTGGTTTTAAAATCAAAGGTAAATGGGCAAATTGTGGTGCTTCCCAACCAAAAGCTCGGTACAATAATACGTGTAATGGCATTGATGGTAACCATTCTTCACCACGAATCACATGTGAAGTTTCCATTAAATGGTCATCAACAATATTGGCTAAATGATAAGTCGGCATACCATCACTTTTAAATAATACTTTATCATCTAGTAGATTGGTTTCAAACCTAACTTCGCCACGAATGATATCAATCAAATGTAAAGTTTCATCAACTGGTGTTTTAAAACGAATAACATAATCATCCCCTTTCGCAATTCTTTTAGCTGTTTCTTCAACCGAAATCACTAAAGAAGTATCTAATTTTTCACGATTATGCCAATTGTAAATAAATGTTTTACCTTGCTCTTCGTGTTGTTTTCTTTGAAAATCTAATGCTTCGGCGGTATCAAAAGCATAATATGCATTACCTGAATTAATTAATAATTCAGTGTATTTTTTATACAAATCTTTTCTTTCGGATTGTTTGTAGGGTCCAAATTTTTCATTTTTACCAATAGTTTCATCGGGAGAAATTCCAAGCCACTCTAAGGCTTCCATTATATATTCTTCTGCACCTGGAACAAAACGATTTTGATCTGTATCTTCAATTCTTAGAAAGAAAACGCCATTGTTTTTTTTGGCAAATAAATAATTGAAAAGGGCGGTACGAACCCCACCAATATGTAAAGGTCCTGTTGGACTAGGCGCAAAACGCACCCGAACTTGCTTTGACATTTATGTAAATTTTTTGCAAAGATACAATTTTAGGTTTTAGTCAATTACTTAATATTCTTTCTAAAAAAGAATATAATTTATTTGTAAAGCTTAACAAAGTTTTCCCAATTTCTAATGGTTTAATTTTATTACTTTTATAGGTTATAAAAAACATGTTATTAACAGTGGAAGCATCAAATTTTATTTATTATAAACTAGAATTTTTTATTAAGAAGTTTTACACCAATGAATTAATTCGTGGAATAATTTTCTTTATCGGTTTAGGTTTGTTGTATTTCTTGTTAACGCTTTTTGTGGAATATTTTCTTTGGCTTAAGCCAATGGGAAGAACTTTTTTGTTTTGGTTTTTTGTTGTTGTAGAAGTTTTTCTTTTTCTCCGCTTTATTTTATTTCCAATTTTCCAATTATTAAAATTTAAAAACGGTATTGATTACAAAGAAGCCTCTGCCATCATTGGGAATCATTTTCCAGAAGTTAGTGATAAGTTGACCAATTTTCTTCAATTATCGAATGATAAAAATCAATCCGAATTATTATTGGCATCGATTGAACAAAAAGCAAATTCATTGCAGCTTATCCCTTTCAGCAACGCTATTAATTTTAATACGAATCGAAAATATTTGCCTTTGGCAATTATCCCAATTTTATTTTTTATTTTATTTTATGTTTCTGGGAATAGTACAATTATTTCGCAAAGTTTGAATAGGGTAGTGCATTACCGTGAACAATTTTTCCCGCCAGCACCTTTTCATTTTGTTGTTTTAAACCCTAATTTGCAAACAGAACAAAACAAAGATTTTAGTATTCGAATTAAAACCGTAGGTAAAGTGATTCCTGAAAATGCTATGATCTTTATTGGTGACGAAAGTTATTTTATGGAAACAACCCAAGCAGGGGAATTTTACTTTAAATTCGAAAAACCATCCTGTTCAATTTCATTTCACATAGAATCTAATACAGTATCCTCTCCAGAATATCAGCTGAATGTTATTACTGTTCCTTCTATTGCTGATTTCGAAATGCAGTTGAATTTCCCCAGCTATTTAAACAAAAAACAGGAGTTAATCAAAGGGAATGGTAACGCTGTTATCCCTGAAGGTACTCGTGTTACCTGGAAAATAAATACTCTAGCCACCCAAAACGTAAATTGGATGGATTTGACTTCATTGTCCCCATTTATTAAGTCAAAAAACGAGTTTAGTTTATCAAAACAAATTCTACAAAATACAGAATATCAAATTCTTACGTCTAATAATAAAATAAAAAATTATGAAAAGTTAAGTTATCAGCTTTCAATAATCAAGGATCAATTCCCTACTATTAATGTTATTAATGCACCAGACAGCTTAAAAGTCGATAAAAACTATGTTTTGGGTCAAATTTCTGACGATTATGGGTTATCTAAGCTAATGGTTGTTTATTATCCAAAGAACAAACCTGAGTCCGTTAAACGTGGAACAATTGCTATTAAGTCTGTCCTTAACGATCATTTCATTTTTGCTTTTCCTAGTTCGCTTCCAGTAGAACAAGGAGTTTCCTATGAATATTATTTTGAAGTTTTTGATAATGATGCGCTTCATAATTTTAAGTGTTCGAAATCTTCTGTTTTTTCAAATCGCATTTCGACTAATGAAGAGAAGGAGGATCAAGTTTTACAACAACAAAATAGTACGATTAACAGTTTAGAAAAGTCATTAAAACATCAAGATAAGCAAATTTCTGATTTAGAAAAACTTCAAAAATCAGGTAAAGAAAAAGACAATCTAGAATTTAAAGACCAACAAAAAATTAATGATTTTATCAGACGTCAAGACTTACAAGATAAAATGATGAAGGAATTTGCCGAAAAAATGAAGGATAATCTTGATAAGTTTAAAACAGATAAAAAAGATGAATTCAAAGAAGTTTTAAAAAATCGGTTGGACAACGTTGATAAGGATTTGGAAAAAAATAAAAAA
Source organism: uncultured Bacteroidota bacterium (assembly GCA_903837025.1). Lineage (GTDB taxonomy): Bacteria > Bacteroidota > Bacteroidia > Flavobacteriales > Flavobacteriaceae > Flavobacterium. The sequence goes on from CAILTC010000314.1 coordinate 4,241, forward strand.
TTTTTAGAAGAACTTAAAGATTTGAATGATAAAATCAAGCAAGAAGATTTGATGTTAAAAATGGATAAGTTCAAGCAAAACGCAAAAAATCAAACTAAGAGTTTGGAGCAGTTGGTCGAACTTACAAAGAAATATTATGTTGAGAAAAAAGCAGAACAACTCAAAGATAAATTAGATAAACTTTCGGATAAGCAGGACAACTTATCTAACAAAGACAAGGAAAATACTGCTGAAAAGCAAGAGGATATTAATAAGGATTTCGATAAAATCAAGGAAGCCTTAAAGGATTTGGCAAAGGAAAACAAAGAGCTTAAAAAGCCTTTGGATATACCTAATGACCTTTCTCAACAAAAAAGCATTGAGGAGGATTTAAAAACAGCCACCGACGATTTGCAAAAAGAGAATAAAGCGAATGCTAAACTAAAACAAAAAAGTGCCTCTAAGAAAATGAAACTTATGGCTCAGAAAATGAAAAAAAGTATGGATCAAGGGGAAAAGGAACAACTCCAAGAAGATATTACTATGTTACGGCAGGTTCTTGATAACCTTCTTTCTTTTTCATTTTCGCAAGAAGATTTAATGGCTAAGTTTAAAACTTTTACTATTGGCTCACCGGCTTTTAATAAGAACTTAAAAACGCAACAAGATTTAAAATTACAGTTCAAACATATTGATGATAGTTTGTTTGCGATGTCATTGCGAAATCCAAAAATTGGTGAAAACATCACTAAAGAAATAGGGAAAGCACAATATAATTTAGATAAATCACTTGAAACCTTATCCGATGCACAAGTCCAAAAAGGAATTTCTCATCAACAATATACGGTTTCATCTTCTAATACATTAGCAAATTTATTAGCCGAAGTTTTAAATAATTTGCAAATGTCTATGTCTGGTGAAGGAGAAGGAAAACCAAAACCGGGTCAAGGCGAAGGGATGCAGTTATCTGACATTATTAAAAAACAGCAAGGTTTGGGTGATAAGATGAAACAAGGTTTAGAGAAAGGCAAAAAAACAGGAGAAGGTAAAGAAGAGGATAGAGGTAAACCGGTAAATAAAAGCGGTTCAAAAGGTGAAAACTGCCAAAATGGTCAGGAGGGAGAAGGGGATGCCAAAGCTTTAATGCAAATTTATAAGGAGCAAAAACAATTACGCGATGCGCTACAAAATGAATTAGAGAAACATGGTTTAGAGGGGAATGGTCAAAATGCTCTGGAGCAAATGAAACAAATTGAAAAACAACTATTAAATAAAGGTTTTAATAATGAATCCCTTCAAAAGATGCTTAATGTAAAACAAGAATTATTGAAGTTAAGTACTGCTTTACAACAACAAGGACAAGAGAATAAAAGGCAATCAGAAACGAATACTAAGTCTTTTTCTAATCAAGCGAAACCACTTCCACCCGCGTTATTGGAATATTTAAACAGTATAGAAATATTAAATAGACAATCGTTACCTTTGCACACTTATTTTAATCAAAAAGTTCAAATATATTTTAATAAAAAATGATCAATTTTAATTACGAAACCGAATTTAATTTCGAGAATGAAGAAGCAATTACCAATTGGCTTTCTGCTGTTATACTTTCTGAAAACAAGAAAGAAGGTGAGATCAATTACATTTTTTGTGATGACGATTATTTACATAAAATCAATTTAGAACATCTTGGTCACGATACGTTAACGGATATTATTAGTTTTGATTACACTGTTGGTAACGAATTACACGGAGATGTTTTTGTTTCTGTCGAAAGGGTTTTAGATAACGCTTTGGATTTTAACGTTTCTTTTAATGAGGAATTAAATCGAGTTTTGGTTCATGGCGTCTTGCATTACTGCGGATACAAGGATAAAACGGATACCGACGCCTTTTTAATGAGAAGTAAAGAAGAAGAAAAACTCGCTATGTTTCACGTGGAACAATAGAAACTGTATAATTATGATTTCAAATTATATGAAACATATAACCAATTATAAAGATGTGTTTCTATTATGTTTCACGTGAAACAAAAGTAAATTCCTCGAGAATTTGTTTTTTTTCAAATCTAAATCTACACTCTTAAATAAAAATTTTTGTTTCACGTGGAACAAATGTCTATTTAGACAATGCTTTTCCTTAGATGGGCAAAATCTAAAATCTAAAATCTAAAATTATGTTTCAAGAAGAATATGATGTTATTGTAGTTGGTGCGGGTCATGCTGGTTGTGAGGCCGCCGCTGCTGCTGCCAATCTTGGTTCCAAAACATTGTTGGTTACAATGAGTCTGCAAAACATTGCGCAAATGTCTTGTAATCCTGCTATGGGCGGAATTGCAAAAGGACAAATTGTTCGTGAAATTGATGCGCTTGGTGGTTATTCAGGAATTGTGTCTGATAAGACGGCTATTCAATTTAAGATGTTGAATAAATCAAAAGGCCCTGCAATGTGGTCGCCAAGAGTTCAAAGTGATCGTATGCGTTTTGCTGAAGAGTGGAGATTGATGCTCGAAGGAACTCCGAATCTTGATTTTTACCAAGAAATGGTAAAAGGATTGATTATTGTAAATGGTCAAATAAAAGGAATTCGGACTTCGCTTGGTATCGAAATTAAATCTAAATCGGTTGTGTTGACTAATGGTACTTTTTTAAATGGATTAATTCATATTGGTGAAAAACAATTTGGTGGAGGTAGGGCTGGAGAAAGTGCCGCTTATGGAATTACCGAAGATTTAGTTCTTGCAGGTTTTCAATCCGGAAGAATGAAAACGGGGACCCCGCCAAGAGTAGATGGGCGTTCTTTGGATTATTCGAAAATGAATGAAGAAAAAGGTGATGCTAAGCCTGATAAATTTTCTTATGCAGATATAACGAAACCCTTGGTTTTTCAAAAATCCTGTCATATGACATATACTTCTCTAGATGTTCATGATATTTTAAGGGAAGGTTTTGATCGTTCACCAATGTTTAATGGAAGAATTAAAAGTCTTGGACCCAGATATTGTCCCTCTATTGAAGATAAAATTAATCGTTTTGCTGATAAAGAAAGGCATCAATTATTTGTTGAGCCCGAAGGGTGGAATACGGTTGAAGTTTATGTAAACGGGTTTTCTACTTCGCTTCCAGAAGATATTCAATTTAAAGCATTGCGTTCTGTTGTGGGCTTCGAAAAAGTAAAATTCTTTCGTCCAGGTTATGCAATTGAATATGATTATTTTCCGCCAACCCAATTGAAACATACCTTAGAAACTAAATTAGTTGAAGGTTTGTATTTTGCTGGTCAAATAAACGGAACAACGGGTTATGAAGAAGCGGCTTCTCAGGGTTTGATGGCTGGTATCAATGCTGCGTTAAAAGTTCAAGAAAAAGAACCTTTAATTCTGAAAAGGGACGAAGCGTATATTGGAGTTTTAATTGATGATTTAATTACCAAAGGAACTGAAGAACCTTATAGAATGTTTACCTCTCGTGCTGAATATAGAACTTTATTGCGTCAAGATAATGCTGATTTTAGGTTAACTCCAATGTCATATGAAATTGGACTTGCTTCTGAAAAGCGTTTACGTAGAATGGAACATAAGTTGAATGAATCCGAAAAGATGGTTTCATTCTTTAAAGAGACTAGTGTTTCTATAGCGGAAGCAAATCCAATATTAGAATCAAAAGACACTGCTTTAATTACTCAAGGGGATAAAATGTTTAAGGTTTTTTCTCGTCCACAAATTGAATTAGCAGATATTATTAAATTCGAAAAAGTTGCTGCTTATATTGCAGTAAATAATTTAGATCAAGAAATATTAGAACAAGCCGAAATCCAAGTGAAATATTCGGGTTATATCGAAAAGGAAAGAAATAATGCAGATAAATTAACTCGGTTAGAAGAGGTAAAAATCCCTGAAAACTTTGATTACAATAAAATTAAATCGATGTCTATTGAAGCTCGACAGAAATTGAGCAAAATTCGTCCTGTTACAATTTCACAAGCTTCGAGAATTAGTGGTGTTTCGCCGAGCGATGTTTCTGTATTGTTGATTTATATGGGAAGATAATATTTTTGATTAACGATTTTGATTTTATTTTTTAATCAATATCGTTAATCAACAATCTTAAATCAATTGTTCCACGTGAAACTGCTTTGTTAAGGCTTGGCTTTATTGGGAATTTTAAAAATAATAATTTAATAAATGGATATTTCAAACAAAAAACATTTTCTCACTGTAAAAGATTATTCTGTTTCTAAAGAAACTTTCGATTTGTATCAAGACGAAACTTTGGATATGCTAATCACCTATCCACAACCAAGTATAGAAAATCTTGGTAAATATTACGAAAGTGAAGATTATATTTCTCATACGGACAACAAACGATCCTTATTCGAAAAATTATATCATTTCATAAAAAACATTGCCTTAAAAAACAAACTTAATTTAATCAATTCTTTACAACCTGAAAAAGGAAAGCTCCTTGATATTGGAGCAGGAACAGGTGAGTTTCTATCCGTTGCCAAAAATGATGGTTGGCAAACGATAGGAGTAGAGCCAAGCGAAAAAGCAAAATCAATAGCAATAAATAAAGGTGTTTCATTTGTAGAACGAACTACTGAATTAGAAAATAATTCTTTTGATGTGATTTCGATGTGGCATGTTTTAGAACATGTTCCCGATTTAGATACCCAAATTAAGGAATTGAAACGATTGTTGAAACCATCAGGAACTTTAATAATTGCTGTTCCTAATTTCAAATCATTTGACGCGAAGTATTATGGAAAATTTTGGGCAGCTTACGATGTGCCCATTCATTTTTGGCATTTTTCTAAAACATCGATACAATTACTTTTTGAAAAAGAAGAAATGAAATTAGAAAAAGTCATTCCAATGAAATTTGATTCTTTTTATGTGAGTTTATTATCCGAAAAATATAAATCTGGAAAAATGAATTTCATCAAAGCTTTTTTCATTGGTTTGCAATCGAATTGGATCGCAAAGAAGAATTTTGAATATTCTTCACACATTTACATCATTAAAAACAGCTAAATCGATTTTAAGCGTATTTAAGCGGTTGTTTTGCTGTTCTTGAGTATGAACTTCATAATTTTTGACAAATACGCTTGTTTAAAGGCTGATGAATCTGGTCTTAATAACGATAGTTTATAAAACACTCAATATTAATAGTAAAAAATTATACTGAAAATAGTTTCGCATTTTTTCAAGTTTTTGAAAATGCTTCTTATTTTTTTATATTTTTGTAACAGTACTTAAAAAAAAAGAAAAAAATTTAAAATGAAAAAAGCATTATTAATTATCGCACTTTCGGTTTCAATCGTTTCATGTAATAAAACAGCTGAAGTTAAGGAAGTAAAAACAGCTTACGTAGACACTTCCCTTTTAATGAAACAATATACTGAAGCCAAAGATCTTGAAGCTAAATATAAAACAAAATCGGAAGAAAAAGGAAGACAACTAGAAGCAGAAATTAGTCGATTCAAACAAGATGCTGCTAATTTTCAAAGTCAAGCACAAGCAAACGGGCAAGCTTGGGCACAACAAAAAGGAGCCGAATTGCAAAAAAGAGAACAACAATTAGGTCAAGCTCAACAAGCTCTTTCTCAACAATTGCAACAAGAAAGCAGTGTAGAAATGGATACATTAGTAAGTGGTGTTAAAAAATTTATCAAAGCATACGGTAAAGAAAAAGGATATTCTTATATTTATGGTACAGGAGATGCTGCAAGTATTTTGTATGCTGAAGATAAATTTGACATCACAAAAGACATAATAAAATTACTAAACGACAAATATAAATCTCCTTCTAAAAAAGAAGAAGTTAAAAAATAAATTTAGGAAAATTAACATTAAAATGTCACGCAATTGCGTGACATTTTTTGTTTTATCAACTTAAAAACTATATTTTTAGCTATTAATTTATACACCAAATGCAAACTATTTCCGAAGCAGCTGTTTATACCTTAAAATTTATCAATCAAACTCATCGTTCTGTTTTTCTAACTGGAAAAGCAGGAACTGGGAAAACTACGCTTCTTCGGGAAATTATTCAAACCACACATAAAAACACTGTTGTTGTAGCACCAACAGGAATTGCCGCATTAAATGCCGGTGGAGTTACTATTCATTCGATGTTTCAGTTACCCTTTGGCGGATTTATTCCCGATAATTCTTCCCCGCACTTTTCGGAAAACACTAAATTTGAAACAAAAGCTACCTTACGCAGACATTTCAAAATGAGTGGTTTAAAAAAATCGGTTATTCGAAATATGGAATTACTCATTATTGATGAAGTGAGTATGCTTCGTGCTGATTTATTGGATGCAATGGATTTTATGATGCAATCGGTTCGAAAAAAAAACACCCCATTTGGAGGTGTTCAAGTGCTTTTTATTGGTGATTTATTGCAATTGCCTCCTGTAATCAGAGATGAAGAATGGCGAACTTTGAGAAATTATTATAAGGGAAAATTCTTTTTTCACTCCCATGTTGTGCAGCAAAATCCGCCTTTGTATATAGAGTTGTCTAAGATTTTCCGTCAAACAGATGATGCTTTTATTTCTATTTTGAACAATCTTCGAAATAATCAAATTTCAGCGGCTGACATTCAAGCTTTGAATCAGTATGTAAAACCACATTTCGATTTGAAAGCCAATAAAGGTTATATCACTTTGACAACGCATAATGCAAAAGCAGATGCAATGAATGCGCAAGCATTAGAAGATTTGGAAGGGACATTAGTAACTTACAAACCTGATATTGTTGATGATTTTCCAGATAAAATTTATCCTGTTGAGGAGAATTTAAAACTCAAAATTGGAGCTCAAGTTATGTTTGTGAAAAATGATTTGTCTTTTGAAAAGAATTATTTCAACGGAAAAATGGGAATTATCAAATCGCTTTCGAGTAAGGAAATTCTCGTTCATTTTCCCGAAGAAAATAAAACCATAGAAGTCGAAAAATACGAATGGCAAAACATTCGCTACAAAGTAGATGAAAATACAAAGGAAATCGAAGAAGAAATTTTAGGAACTTTTGTCCATTATCCTATAAAATTGGCTTGGGCTATTACGGTTCATAAAAGCCAAGGGTTAACATTTGACAAAGCTGCGCTAGATGTTTCGCAAGTTTTCCTTCCAGGGCAAGCATATGTAGCTTTATCGCGTTTACGGTCGTTAAACGGCTTAATTTTGCTTTCTCCGCTTCGAATGAATGGTATTTCGAACGATCAGGATGTAATGGATTATTCGCTTAATAAAGCAACCGACTCGTTTTTGGCGAATGCCTTACATTTTGAAACTAAAAATTTTATACATAATTATCTAATTAATGCATTCGATTGGGCAGATTTGGCTCAGGAATGGCGCAATCATAAATTTAGTTATGATTCGAAAGGGGATGGATCAGAGAAATCGAAACATGCTATTTGGGCAAGAAAACAAACTGAAGTAATTGAATCACTTTTGGATCCCTCCAGAAAATTTGTGCAACAATTAAACAAACTTTTTAGTCAAGAAACTGCAGATTTAAACCATATTTCGGAAAGAATTCAAGCGGCATTTAACTATTTTCTAATGCCTATGGACAACTTAGTTCACGAAATTCTTTGGAAGATTGAAGAAGTAAAGCGAATCAAAAAGGTAAAAGCATTTCACGATGAATTAGTTGTGCTTGAAGAGCTGCAAATCAAAGCTGTCTTGCAATTAATGAAAGCAAAGTTATTGATAGAAACTGTTGTAAATGGAGAGACAATTTCGAAAGAAAAATTGTCTTCGGAAGCTATTAAGCAATATAAAATTAATAAATTAAAGATTATTCAAGAAGATTTTAAAACTGTAAATGTTACTTTAATCGAAGACGAAGTCGACTTAGAAAGATACACTAAAGCGAAAAAAACTACTAAAGAAACTAAGAAATCGACCATTCAGGAAACGCATGAGTTATGGCTTGAAAAACACACAATCAAGGAAATAGCCGTTATTAGAAAATTTACGGAAGAAACCATTCTTGGGCATTTGACCAAATTGATTATTTCACAAACTATACGAATCAATGATGTATTGGCTGAGGATAAAATTAAGGAATTGGCAGAGGCATTTTATGGATACAAAGAGGAGTCTATTTCGCCATTAAAAGAAAAACATGGAGATAAATTTACTTGGGAAGAGCTGAGAATGTTTAAGGCGAGTTTGAATATTTAGTATTGAAAAGAAATGTTAAAAAAAAACCATTCAAAATATATGAATGGTTTTCGTTTTTTATAATGATTCAACTAAAATCCAAGCGTCAGGATTTGTTGTTTTTTGAATTTCTTGTTTTGCTTTTTCAGCCTCTGAAAGAGTAGCGTAACTTCCGTATAGAACAGGATATAAGCCGTATTTATTTTGAGGAATTCTTCTCGCTTTATAGCCTAAGTTAGATAATTTATTGAATACTTTTTCGGCATTTTTTTCTTCTCTAAAAGCACCTGCCATAATATGATATGACATTTTTTCCTCTTTTACAGTAAGTGTTACCGCAGGAATTGGGCTTTTAATAAAAAAGGTTGCTTCTTGAATTTTATTTTGAACTTGTTTCTGAACTGACTTCTCAACAAGAATCGTTTCAGATGCAATTTGTTCTTGATATAATGGGTAACCAATACCTGCAGTTAGTCCCAATCCTAAAACAAAAATGGCGGCATATTTTAAATAGGCACTTGTTTTTCTAGTTTCTGGAACAAATTCAATAACTTCTTCTTGCTCAAGAGCTTCTATCTTTTGTTCGAAAATTTCTCTTTTCACCATTGGCGAAACAAAGGCACTTAATCCAAAAGAATTTGTCAAATAATTAGTTTGATCATAAGGCGTAAAAATCAAATTTTTATCCTGATTAAGCGAAAAATTACCTACGTTTTTGATAGAAAACAATCCGTTTTCTTGAAGAGATTTTTTCCAATTGAAAACTTCATATTGAATAGCGCTTATAGCATATTCATAGGATGTTTTTTCAGCTTGTGCAATATGATTGGCCAATAATCCATCGTTGTTTTTTAGATGTGCATTGAAAGAAATCATTTTTTTTGGAGGAAAAAATGAATTGGAACTTTCAATTAATTGAGCCGATTGAATTTCGGTCAAAAAAGCTCCGAAACCCGGAACGGTTACACATTGATAACGGTATAAAAGCTGTGCGATGTAAGGGTCGATGTTCATAGTTACAAAGTTATACAATGAAAATAGTTATCAAAATTTTATTCACAATTTTTATTAACAATCCGCTTTATATTTTATACATTTCAACCTCAAACGATTAGTATGACCGAGCAAGATTTATTTCATTTATTGGCATTGCAACAAATAGAAGGCGTAGGCGATATTATGGCCAAAAAATTGATCAATCATTGCGGAAGTGCTTCGGCTGTTTTCGAAACAAAAAATTCACAATTGGCTGCAATTGATGGTATTGGGTCTGTATTATTAAGAAATTTAAAAAATAAATCCGTTTTCGAAAAGGCAGAACAGGAACTTCAGTTTATAAAATCAAACGAAATCGAGGTTGCTTATTTTCAAGACGAAAATTATCCAGATCGGTTGAAACATTGCATTGATGGTCCAGTTTTATTGTTTAGTTCGGGAAATATTAATCTACAAAACAAAAAAATAATTAGTATTGTAGGAACCCGACAAATCACGTCTTACGGAATGGAATTTTGCCGAAAATTAATCGAAGATTTGGCACCGCTTGATCCTGTAATCGTGAGTGGTTTTGCTTACGGAGTCGATATTTTTGCGCATCAATTGGCGATAGAACACAATCTTCAAACTATTGGGGTTGTGGCGCACGGTTTAAATCAAATTTACCCCAAAACACACAAGAAATATGTTGCCAAAGTAGAACAAAATGGTGGGTTTATGACCGAATTTTGGAGTTCATCGAATCCCGAAAAAGAAAATTTTGTTCGTAGAAACCGTATTGTGGCAGGAATTGCTGAAGCTACGATTGTCATCGAAAGTGCCGAAAGAGGTGGCTCCTTAATAACAGCCAATATTGCCAATGATTATAACCGAGATGTTTTTGCTGTACCGGGACGAGTTACGGACAAATACAGCGCAGGATGCAATAATTTGATTAAAACACAAAAGGCAAACGTGCTTACCAGTGCAGCCGATTTGGTTTATATTCTGAATTGGGAAATCCAAAGCAAAGCAAAACCCGTACAAAAACAATTGTTTGTTACGCTAGAACCCGACGAACAAAAAGTATATGATTACCTCTTAAAAACCGGAAAAGAATTGATGGATATTATCGCCTTGCGTTGTGATTTTCCTATTTATAAAATCTCGGGTATGCTACTAAATATGGAACTAAAAGGCGTGATTCGACCTTTGCCAGGGAAATTGTTTGAGGCGATTTAAACGAATAAAAATCAGAATATTGAGACGCTTCCAGCGTGACAAATAACAAGAGAATGTATTAACGGGCAACAAACACGCTCTATTTAGTTTGTCACGCTGGAAGCGTCGCAACTAATGAGAGCAAATTGTTGAGACTCTTTCAGCGTGACAAATAAAATATAATGCAATTGTATTAGGACTTTTTTATAAATCATTGATTTTATAAAGCTTCAAACCCCAATTTTTCTCTTACTCTCGTTAAAACTCCATTGGCAACAACTCCAGCTTTTTCAGCACCAGTTTTCAATAAAGCATCTACTTCTGGAAGATTGTTTATGTAGTAATTGTATTTTTCTCTTTCGGTTTTAAATCTTTCGACAATGAGTTCAAACAAAGCTTGTTTGGCGTGACCATAACCGTAATTTCCACCCAAATAATTAGCGGTCATTGTTTCGATTTGGCTTTCGTTTGCTAATAATTTATAGAGTGCAAAAGCATTGCAAGTTTCCGGATTTTTAGGATCTTCTAGCGGTGTGCTGTCGGTTTCGATACTCATGATTTGTTTGCGCAACGCTTTGTCATCCAAGAAAATATTTATAAAATTATTAGCAGATTTACTCATTTTTCCGCCATTGGTACCCGGAATTAGCATACTGTCTTTTTGAATGATAGCCTCAGGAATTACGAATGTTTCACCCATTTGGTGATTGAATCTAGAAGCCACATCCCGAGTAATTTCTAAGTGTTGTAACTGGTCTTTTCCCACCGGAACAAATTCGGCGTCATACAACAATATATCGGCAGCCATAAGCATCGGATAAGAAAATAATCCAGCATTTACATCTTCCAATCGATCTGATTTATCTTTAAAAGAATGGGCTAATGTTAATCTTTGGAAGGGAAAAAAACAGCTTAAATACCAAGATAATTCAGCTGTTTGTGGCACATCCGACTGGCGGTAAAAAACAACATTTTCAACATTCAAGCCACACGCAAGCCAAGCTGCTGCTGTGCTATACGTGTTTTCTCTTAATGTTTTTCCGTCTTTTATTTGGGTTATCGAATGCAAATCGGCAATGAAAAGAAAGGATTCGTTTTCAGGATTATTCGATAATTCGATTGCGGGAATGATTGCGCCAAGTAAGTTTCCTAAATGTGGTGTTCCTGTACTTTGAACGCCAGTGAGTATTTTTGCCATTGTTATTTTATACTTAAAAAGTTTTCAAATTTAATGCTTTTATAAATAATTAGCACGGTATTACTTTCTTTTGAGCTATTATTTTTGTGATTTCTACGATGTAGAAATCACATTGGTTGCTCCTGTTGCGAGAATTCTTCATGGTCGAAATAACCTTATTTATGAATTAGGATAAAATAAAAGTCAACCTTTGCAGTTAAAAAAGTAAATTTGACGCTATGAGAGGAATAAAAATTATTTTTTGGTTGATTTGGCGCTTATGGTTTTACATTGTAATGGCCATCCCCATCCTTATTATGTTTCCTTTTTTGGTAGCTTCCATTTTGACGGAAAGCGGTTATCCTTACTTTTTTAAAATGGCACGAATTTGGTCGAAAGTGATTCTGATCGGAATGGGATTTTATTATAAAATCGAGAGAGAGCAAGCGCTAGATCCCAACCAAAACTATATGATTGTCGCCAACCATACTTCGATGATCGACATCATGTTAATGCTTGTAACCGTAAAAAAACCATTTGTTTTTGTGGGTAAAAAAGAATTATCTAAGATTCCATTGTTCGGATTTTTCTATAAACGAACCTGTATTTTGGTCGATCGAACAAGTTCCAGAAGCAAGCATGGCGTTTTCGAAAGAGCGCAAAAAAGAATCAATCAAGGACTTAGTATTTGTATTTTTCCAGAAGGCGGTGTTCCCGATGATGAATCTGTGGTTTTAGATTCCTTTAAAGATGGTGCTTTCCGACTCGCAATCGATCATCAATTGACAATTGTTCCCATTACTTTTGCTGATAATAAAAAACGTTTTTCCTATACTTTTTTTAGCGGAAGTCCAGGGATTTTAAGGGTTCAAATTCATTCTTTTGTTGGGACTAATGGAAAAACATTGGCAGATAAAAACATTCTAAAAGAACAAGTTCGGAATACAATTCACGAACAATTGTTGGAATTTGAGGACAAAAATTAATCTATTTTTTAATATACTCTCTAGATCCAGAACCAATTAGACCAATTATTCCCTTGCTAAATATTAATTTTTTACTATTTTCTACTATTGTATAATAATCAATTGAATCAGTTACTCTTGTGTTTGAATATAAAATTCCTGAGACATTTTTTCCTTCAAGGTTTTTAGCTACAATTTTTTTATAAGTCCCTGAATTAGCTATTTTATTATTTATTGTTACAGAATACGTTCCATCTGTATTAAAATTAAGTGTTTCTTGTAAGCCTGTTGTTTGAGGGGTTATACTAAATGGTGGTGCATCTAAATTTTGAATAGTCCAATCCCATTTCCCAACAACTGATGTGTTTAATTCACTATTATTGTCACAAGAAAGGAAAATAAAACAAAGTAAAAGAAATATATTTTTCATAATAAAGTTAAGTTTTAAAATTTAAAGGCTAAATTTAAACTAAATTCTATCAAAAACAATTATTTATAGAAAATGTTTAATAATTTCTATTCATTTTCAAATAGTTGAATTAAAAAGGACTAAAAAAAAAGCCTCACATTTGCGAGACTCTTTTCAAATTTTATGCATTTTTTTCTTTTATCAAAGCCTTAATTTTAGCTTCTAATTCATCCGCTAATTCCGGATTGTCTTTGATTAATCCTTTTACAGCATCACGACCTTGACCTAATTTGGTTTCGCCATAACTAAACCAAGAACCCGCCTTTTTTATGATTTCAAATTCAACAGCCAAATCTAAGATTTCACCTGTTTTCGAAATTCCTTCACCATACATAATGTCAAATTCAGCTACTTTAAATGGTGGCGCCACTTTGTTTTTTACGACTTTAACTTTGGTTCTGTTTCCAAGAACGTTATCGCCATCTTTTATTTGTGTAGAACGACGAATATCCAAACGAACAGATGCGTAAAACTTCAACGCATTTCCGCCCGTAGTAGTTTCTGGATTTCCGAACATTACACCAATTTTTTCTCTCAACTGGTTGATGAAGAAAACCGTACAATTGGTTTTGCTAATCGTTCCTGTCAATTTTCTCAAGGCTTGAGACATCAAACGAGCATGTAATCCCATTTTAGAATCACCCATTTCGCCTTCGATTTCACTTTTTGGTGTCAAAGCAGCAACCGAGTCAATTACAACAATATCAATGGCACCAGAACGAATTAAATTCTCGGCAATTTCCAATGCTTGTTCCCCGTTGTCTGGTTGAGATATGATTAAGTTTTCGATATCAACGCCCAATTTTTCGGCATAATTTCTATCAAAAGCGTGTTCTGCATCTATAAAAGCAGCGATTCCACCGGCTTTTTGAGCTTCGGCAATAGCGTGCAATGTCAAAGTTGTTTTTCCTGAAGATTCCGGACCGTATATTTCGATAACTCTTCCTCTTGGATAACCTCCAACTCCTAAAGCTAAATCAATTCCCAAAGATCCAGAAGAAATAGTTTCTACTTCTACAATGGCTTTGTCTCCCATTTTCATAACCGTACCTTTTCCGTAGGTTTTATCCAGTTTGTCAAGTGTAAGCTGTAGCGCTTTTAATTTGGCTTCTTTTTCTGAACTCATCGTGTCTTTTACCTTTTCTTTCATCTCTTTTTAATCTTATTTTTTGTAAAAATACTTCTTTTTTTGGAAGTTGCAATAGGAATGTTTTGTGTTGATTTAAATGAAGATTCATGAAAAACCCATCAAATAGTCTTTATTCATAAGTTTCTATTTTCTTTTGTTTTAATAACGTTCTTAAAACACTATGTAAAACATTTGTATTCCAATCTTCTTTATAACTATAACCTCTATTTATGTCTGAAGGATTGTCTATTGAATAAATCGAAAAATAGGAATAATAAGCTTTTGTTCTAATTTTATCCCAAGGAATCATAACCTTTTTTTGATTAAAAATACCGCTAATATTTAATTCAATATTATCTTTTTTAAATAAAACATCTCCGATTGAAAACTCTTCGTTGTTATTATGTTTGTTGATAAAATTGTCAATGATATCTTCAAAATAATAATTCCATAATTCAGTTAAAATTTCACAATAAAGCTTGTGAAAAGCATTCTTTTTCCTGCCCAAATAGGACTTGAAACTAATTTTTATAATCTTATTATCTTTGTTACGAACAAATATTTGATATTCTCTACCATAAGTGAGTTCAAAGCGAATCCAACGAATACCAAACCGATAATCTGTTATTTCGTCTTTATCAAAAATGGTAAACAAATTATTTCCAAAATCCTTATCTTCGAATTTGAAGTTTTTCTCATTGAATATTAATCGCCTTTGTTTGCCATCACTAAAGCTTCTTTTGAAAACAAATTCTTTTTTTTCCATTATATTATTTAATTTTTCACACAAACAACGCCTTCAATTCTGTAGCTTCTTCGGGCTTCATTTTTCCAGCCAATAGCAAACTCAATTGTTTACGTCTTAGCGCATCTTCATAACGATGAATTTCGAGTTTGGTTTCGGGAATTATTTCGGGAACTTCAACTGGTTTCCCGTTTTCAGCAACGGCAACGAACGTATAAATAGCTTCGTTAGATTTGATTCTTTCACCAGATTCTCGGTCTTCGATCCAAACATCAAGGTATATTTCCATTGACGTTTTGAAGGCTCTTGAAACTTTTGCTTCAATAACAACAACACTTCCCAGCGGAATAGCTTTATTAAATGCCACATGATTTACCGATACCGTTACGGCAATTCTTCGGGAATGTCTCCCTGCCGAAATACTGGCCGCACGATCCATTCGTGCTAATAATTCGCCACCAAAAAGATTATTCAAAGCGTTGGTTTCGCTTGGTAAAACCAAATCGGTTAAAATAGTCAAAGATTCAGAAGGATGTTTTGAAGTCATTTTTATTAATTTTTAACCATTTAAGGTCATTTAATTTATTGAAAAACTAATATTTTTTTAACCATTTAAGGCATTTAAGGACATAAAAGTTATTGAATTACAAATAGAATTTTGTTCAGATTTAAAAACTTTGCCATCCAACCTTGAATGACCTTAAATGCCTTACATGGTAAATTTTTAAAATACAAATAGTCTCTAATTCAACCAATAAACCGCCAAAACTGCCGGAATAAAATAAATGACAATGGTTCTGGCACCATCATAATCTTTGGCTAAACGTTGTCCAAAAAGCAACATTAATAAAGTGATACAAGAAAAAATTGACCCATATAATCCGAAGGTTCTTCCGTTGTTTACCAATAATTGAATACCGCCAACAATACACAATACACCCGAAATTAATTCTAAAATCAGGATATTTAGCAAGGCCAAATGAACCAGATTTTTGAGTTGTGTTTTGGCAAAATGCTCTTTTAACCAACTGAGGTTGTCTTTCCAATAAAACAATTTATCATAACCGGATTGTATAAAGGTGATGGCCAAAAAAACCAAAAGTAAAATAGGTGCGGCATTGTTCATAAGCTTATTTTTTATGGATTAAACGAGTTAGTTTTATAGATAAATCGGTCAGGATTATTTTGGCATTTCCGTTGCGTTCTATATGATAAATGGCATCGGATAATTCCTGAAATATTTCATGTATGTTGTTGCCGTTTACAAAAGGCGCAAATTTTGCAATAGAAAATTTTTCGACAGTCGGTTCTAAGTAAACCAGACTTGGGGCTTCATAATTATGCAACAATGCCTGACGAAAAAGATCAATACAAAACTGCAAGAATTTCTTTTGCGTTTCTCTCCCCAAAGCAGCAATTTGTTCGCTCCATTGAATTAAATCAGCAATAACTGCGGGATTTCCTTTGGCTTTAAAAGCCGCACGAACCCAAATTACAAACCATTGTTCGAACGGAAATTCGTCCTTATCCTCTTTTAATAAATGCAAGGCTTTATTGTAATTTCCTTGTGCTTGATGCGCAATTTTTGCTGCTATTTTGGGTTCTATATTTTCTCGTGAAACCAAAGCTTCGGTAATTACATGTTCGCTTAATCCGTTGAAATGCAATACTTGGCAACGGGAACGAATCGTTTGAATGATGTCTTCTTCGTTTTCCGAAATTAAAATAAAAACCGTTTTTTCAGGTGGTTCTTCCAGTAATTTTAGCAATTTATTCGAAGCGGCGATGTTTAATTTGTCCGCCATCCAAACGATCATAATTTTATAACCGCCTTCGTATGATTTTAATGCCAAAGTTTTTAAAACTTCTCCAGCATCATCAACACGAATTTCGCCTTGTTTGTTTTGAACCCCCAAAACCGAATACCAATCGAACAGTCCCCCGTAAGGATTTTGGGCAATAAATAATCGCCAATCGGCAATAAAATCAATACTTTTAGGTTTTTTATCTACCTTTTCGGTGGTTACCGTTGGATATACAAAATGCAAATCTGGATGCGAAATTTTTTGAAATTTAAGATTACAGCTTTCATTGGCGCCGGAATTTTCTCCGTTTTGATTGCTGCACAAAATGTATTGCGCATATGCAATTGCCATGGGCAAAGTTCCACTTCCTTCGGGACCAATAAATAATTGTGCGTGAGGAATTCTGCCTAAATCGGCACTTCGTGTCAAATGATTTTTGATGTAATCTTGTCCTAAAATTTCTGAAAACTGCATAAGGCAAATATAGATCAAAATGTACTATTTTCGAAATTTAGCGGGCAAAGTTTATCCAATGTAATTTTAGAAATTATTCCTAAAACATCTTTTTTCGAAGGTTAAAAAACCAAAAAACGGATTTATTTATTAATTTACAACGTTTTCGTTATCAGAAGCCAACTTTTTTTGAGGATTTTCAATTTATAGCTAATCTAAAAGTTCTATATTTGCTTTTCTATCAAAAAAATAAAAACACTTCTTATGAAAACTATAAACGATTTCGATTTCAAAAACAAAAAAGCCATAATCCGCGTTGATTTTAATGTGCCTTTAGACGAAAATTTTAATGTAACGGATGCTACTCGAATTGATGCTGCAAAACCTACAATCGACAAAATTCTTGCCGATGGTGGAAGCGTAATTTTGATGTCGCATTTAGGTCGCCCAAAAGGTGTTGAAGAAAAATATTCATTGAAACATATTATCAATAAAGTTTCTGAAATTCTTGGAGTCCCTGTTCAATTTGCTTCAAATTGTGTAGGTGAAGAAGCTAAAAATGCTTCCGAAAATCTACAACCAGGGAGTGTTTTATTATTAGAAAATTTACGTTTTCACGCAGAAGAAGAAGCTGGAGATGTTGCTTTCGCAAAAGAATTGGCTTCACTTGGCGATATTTATGTAAACGACGCTTTTGGTACAGCACACAGAGCACATGCTTCAACAACTATAATCGCGCAGTTTTTTCCAAATGAAAAATGTTTTGGATTATTATTGGCAAAAGAAATCGAGAGCTTGAACAAAGTTTTAAAAGATTCTAAAAAACCAGTTACTGCAGTTCTTGGAGGTTCAAAAGTTTCTTCGAAAATTACAGTTATCGAAAATATTTTAGACAAAGTAGATCACATGATCATTGGTGGCGGAATGACTTTTACTTTCGTGAAAGCGTTGGGCGGAAAAGTAGGTAATTCTATTTGTGAAGATGACAAACAAGAATTGGCTTTGGAAATATTAAGATTGGCGAAAGAAAAAGGAGTTCAAATTCATATTCCAGTTGATGTTGTTGCTGCGGATGATTTTTCGAATACTGCCAACAAACAAATTGTTGATGTAAGAGAAATTCCTGA